>NZ_JBVPZC010000004.1:0-184384 GCF_055702805.1 Hydrogenophaga sp. LT287
TCGCACCCCAGCCGCCAGCGTCAAACAGATCGATAGCCGTTCGCACTGTCGGGTAGCTCAGCCCCGTCATCGTGACGATCTGCATGATCTTGGTGCCTTGTCTGTACAGCCTCACGACCTGTTTGCGCCGTTCGTGAAGTTGCTCCAGTGTCTGACTTCTTGCGCTTTCTTTTTCCATGACACTCTGATCGCGAAAATCAGACAAAGTTCAGACTTTAACGGGCCTTATCTATAGGTAGCGGCTTTCTTGCTCGTTCACCGCAGCCACACAGGCCATGCGGGTGCTGCCGATCTGGCCGAAGCCGATGCGCGAGCCGTCCACCGTGACCGACCCGAAGAAGCGGTTGCACGATCCCTGGCCCGCCACACGCCCCGCTTCAGGAAAGGCCAGCGTGGCCTGTGCTCGGTCGAGCACACCGCGCCCGCCCAGGTCTTCCAGCTGCCAGATGGTGCCCCACAGCGGGGGCGCGCTGGCTGCCGGCGCCGGTGGCACCGCGCAGGCGGTGAGCGACCACAGCAGCGGCAGTGTGATGCAGGCCAGCAGGTGGCCTGCTGCGGGTTTCGAAGGGCTAAAAGTGAACAGCATGGCTTGGCTCCGGGTGTGCGGGCGGTGGGTTGGTAAGGCCTTCAGCGCGGGGCGGCGTACCGAGGCAAAATCAGCAGCCAATGTATACGCCTATGTGGATCGACACCCATTGCCATCTGGACGCTCCCGAATTTGGCGTTGACCACGCACTGGCACGCACGCTGCGCCAGCGCGCTGCGGGCCAGGGTGTGGGGCTGTGCGTCATTCCGGCGGTGGAACGCGCCAACTTTGACACCGTGCGCCAGCTGGCCCACCAACTGGGCGACGCCTATGCGCTGGGTATTCACCCGCTGTTTGTGCCGCAGGCCCAAGAAGCCGATGTGCAAGCGCTGGACGCTGCCCTGAGCCAGCACCACGACGACCCGCGCCTGGTGGCGGTGGGTGAAATCGGGCTGGACTTCTTTGTGCCCGCGCTGTGTGAGAGCGCGATGCGCGAGCGCCAAACCTGGTTTTACCGCGAGCAGCTCAAGCTGGCCCGAAAGCACGGCCTGCCGGTGATCTTGCATGTGCGGCGCAGTGCCGACGCTTTGCTCAAGCACCTGCGCGAAGTGCCCACCGGGGGCGGCATCGCCCATGCTTTTAACGGCAGTGAGCAACAAGCCCAGGCGTTTCAGGGGCTGAGGTTCAAGCTGGGCTTTGGCGGGGCGCTCACGTTTGAGCCGGCCCACCGCTTGCGCCGCCTGGCCAGCACGCTGCCGCTGACAGCGCTGGTGCTGGAAACCGACGCGCCCGACATACCGCCGCACTGGCTGTACGCCACGGCCGCCGAGCGCTTGAATGGGCGCGTGCAGGGCATCAATTCACCTGCAGAGCTGCCGCGCATTGCCGCTGTGGTGGCGGGTTTGCGTGGCATACCTTTGCACGATCTGGCGCAGGCCACCACGGCCAACGCCCTGCAGGCGCTGCCCCGGCTGGCGGGTCTGCTGCCGCACGGTGTGGCATGAGCGCAGCGCCGGGCCGTTCCCAAGCAAGCTCGCACCGCAGCCCGCCGGGCGAAGGTGCACCAGCTTGCCGCCTGCAAGGCCTGGCCCCGGTGCTGGGGCCGCGCACGCGGCTGCTGGTGCTGGGCAGTTTTCCCAGCGTGGCGTCTTTGCGGGCGCAGCAGTATTACGGCCACCCGCAAAACCATTTCTGGAAAATTTTGGGTGCTTTGTGGGCGCTGCCGCTGATGCAGATGCCTTACCCCGAACGCCTGGCTGCGCTGCACGCCCACGGCCTGGGCTTGTGGGACGTGTACGGCGCCTGCGAGCGCGAGGGCAGCTTGGACGCCGACATTCGCGCCGCCGAACTCAATGACTTCGCCTCGGTGCTGCGGCAGTGTCCGCTGCTGGAAGCCATTGCACACAACGGCGGTGAGAGCTACCGGCACGCCAAGCACACGTCGGCGCTCGGGTTACCGGTTCACAAGTTGCCGTCCACCAGCCCGGCGAATGCGAGCTGGTCGTTTGACCGCAAGCTGGCGGCTTGGGCTGAGGTGATGCGGCGGTATGGGATGGCTTCGTAGGGCTGTGTAAGACCTCGCTGGCTTGCTGCGGCGGTACGCTCTGCGCCGCTCGTGTCCCCCGGGCCTGCGGCCCTCCTCCTTTACCTTGCTGTGCAGAACGCACCGCCGCAGCAAGCTGGATGCGTTTGGGCATTCTTGCACCATGCAGGCCCGAACCACAAGCCCAAAAGAAAAGCCGCCCGGGGCTTACATCGGGCGGCTTTGGTAGATCCAGGTCAGCGAATCACACAGTGCGATGTGCCATCGGTGTTTCAGGTACGGGATATCCAGCCGCGCCAAAAGTCGAAACGATGGCCTTGTGCGTGTCGAAGTACACCTGCCAGTAGTGGTCGGTGTGGGTGTAAGGGCGCACGCAGAGCTTGGGGCCTTCCGGGGTGAATTCCAGAATCTCGATGTCGGGCGCCGGGCTTTCTTTCACGTTCGGGATGGCCGCGATCACAGGGCGCAGGCGGGCGATGGCGTCCATCACGTCCACACTGTTGGCCACTTTGGCCACGCAGTCGACCCGGCGAAAAGGCTCGGCGCTGAAGTTCTGGATGTTGTCGCCAAACACCTTGTTGTTGCCCACCACGGTCAGCACGTTGTCGGGCGTGAGCACGGTGGTGGCAAACAGGCCGAGCTCTTTCACCGTGCCCAGCGTGCCGCCAGCGTTGATGAAGTCGCCCACTTTGTAGGGCCGCAACACCTGCAGGAAGATGCCGGCGGCAAAGTTGCCCAGCATGCCGCTCCAGGCCGCACCAATGGCCAGGCCGGCGCCGGCCAGCAAGGCGGCAAACGAGGTGGTCTTGATACCAAAGATGTCCAGGATGGCCAGCACCAAAATGAGCGTCAGGCCCACCGAGATGATGGACTTGAGGTACTGAATGAGCGTGGCGTCGATCTTTTTACCGCGCTCCATGCCCCGGCCAATGAGGCTCACGGCCATGCCGATGAGCCAGCGGCCCACGATCCAGGCGGCAATGGCGCCGAGTATCTTCAGGCCAAACTCGGCCCCTTGGGTGGACAGAAATGTCCAGATGGCTTCCATGTTCATAATGATTCCTTTCGCAGATCACAGACAAAAATGCAGTATTCACCCGCCACCGCCCGTTTAGCCGCCCCATGGCGCCACATGCCTGCCGTGGCTGTGGCATTGTTCCCCGGACTGTTGTGTACGGGTTGCGGAGCCTGCGCATGAAGGCCGGTGCCAACGCCGCCGCCCGCAAGCGCACCGGCCAGCAAACCTTGCCCGATGTGACGATTTCTGAAGACAGCGAGGTGCGCTTTTTGCACCTGGGCACCGAATGGATCCAGGGCTCCATGCTGCTCGAAGCGCCGTTTGACATTGAGCTGGACTATGTGCAGCGCATGGTGGCCTGGCTGCTGTTTGTGGCGCCCGAGTCGGTGAGCAAGCGCCGCGCCATGCAGCTGGGCCTGGGCTCAGCGGCGCTGACCAAGTTTCACTTCAAGAAACTGCGCATGGACACCACCGCCATCGAGATCAACCCCCAGGTGCTGGCTGTTTGCCGCACCTGGTTCAAGCTGCCTGATGACGGCCCGCGCCTGCGCGTGGTGCTGGCCGACGCCGGCCAGGAAATACGAAACCCCGCACACACCGGTCGCATCGACGCCCTGCAGGTGGACCTGTACGACCACGAAGCCGCCGCCCCGGTGCTGGACAGCCCCGACTTTTATGTGGACTGCCGCTCGGTGCTGAGCGACGACGGCGTGATGACGGTGAACCTGTTTGGCCGAGACACGAGTTACGAGCGCTCGTTGCAAAGCATTTGCGCCGCTTTTGGTGAAGATGCGGTGTGGGCCTTCAAGCCCACGCGCGAGGGCAACACCATTGTGCTGGCCCAGCGCACCGCCACCCGGCCCACCCGCATGGAGCTGCTGGCGCGCGCTGAGGCGGTGCAAGAGCGCTGGGGCTTGCCGGCGGTGAAGTGGCTGAAGATTTTTAAACCTGTTTCTTAAAAAAAGCCGCATGAAAAACGCCAAGCCCGCTGCCCCCATGGACGCTGGCCCGCTCGACTGGCGCACGCTGGTGGGTTGGTTGCGTGACGACGGTGTGATTGCCGCGCCAGAGGCCGAGCGCACCATTGCCCGCTGCGCTTCGGCGCACAGCGCGCAGCACCCGCTGCAGCGCCTGGCGGTGGTGGGCATGGCGCGGGCGGCCGACGGCCATGTGCTCGACGCAGAGCTGCTAACCGAGTGGCTGGCCAAGCGCTGCGGCCTGACCTACATGCGCATCGACCCGCTGAAAGTGGATGTGGGCAAGGTGGCCGACGTGATGAGCGCTGCTTACGCCGAGCGCCACAAGGTGCTGCCGGTGCAGGTGAGCCCGACCGAGGTGGTGGTGGCCACGGCCGAGCCGTTCATCCGCGACTGGGTGCCCGAGGTGGAGCGCCAGACCCGCAAGACGGTGCGCCTGGTGCTGGCCAGCCCCATGGCCATCACGCGGTACACGGCCGAGTTTTTTGCGCTGGCCAAGTCGGTGCGTGCGGCCAACAAAGGCGGCGGCTCGGGCGGCTTTGGCAGCTTTGAACAACTGGTGGAACTGGGCAAGGCCAACAAGCAGCTCGACGCCAACGACCAGGGCGTGGTGCAGGTGGTGGACTGGCTGTGGCAATACGCCTTTGACCAGCGCGCCAGCGACATCCACCTGGAGCCGCGGCGCGAGCAGGGCGTGATCCGCTTCCGCATCGACGGCGTGCTGCACCCGGTCTATCAGATGCCCATGGGCGTGATGAACGCGATGATTGCGCGCATCAAGCTGCTGGGGCGCATGGACGTGGTGGAAAAGCGCCGCCCGCAAGACGGCCGCATCAAGACGCTCAGGCCGGGTGTGGGCGCTGCGCGCGGTGACGAGGTGGAAATGCGCCTATCGACCCTGCCCACCGCCTTTGGTGAAAAGCTGGTGATGCGCATTTTTGACCCCGAAGCCACGGTGAAAGACCTGAGCGCGCTGGGCTTTGCGCCGCACGACGCTTTGCGCTGGGAAGGCCTGACCAAACGCCCGCACGGCATCGTGCTGGTGACCGGCCCCACTGGCTCGGGCAAAACCACCACGCTCTACGCCACGCTCAAGCGCCTGGCCACCGAAGAGGTGAATGTGAGCACGGTGGAAGACCCGATCGAAATGATCGAACCCGCCTTCAACCAGACCCAGGTGCAGACCCACCTGGACCTGGACTTTGCCCAGGGGCTGCGCGCCCTGATGCGGCAAGACCCGGACATCATCATGGTGGGCGAAATACGCGACCTGCCCACGGCCGAAATGGCGGTGCAGGCTGCGCTCACCGGCCATTTGGTGTTCACCACGCTGCACACCAACGATGCCCCCTCGGCCATCATGCGGCTGATGGAGCTGGGCATACCGCCTTATCTGATCAACGCCACCGTGCTCGGTGTGCTGGCGCAGCGCCTGGTGCGCACCCTGTGCCCGGCCTGCCGCACGCGCGAGGACGAGGCCACCACCGCCACGTCGAGCCAGGCGCTGGCCGAGCTGGTGAAGCCCTGGAAGGTGAGCGGCAGCTACCGGCCCTACCAGCCGGTGGGCTGCGTGGACTGCCGCATGACCGGGTTTCGCGGACGCATGGGGCTTTACGAATTGTTGGTGGTCACCGACGCGTTCAAAGACAAAGTGAGCCGCGAGCCGCAACTGGAGAGCCTGCGCAAGCAGGCCGTGACCGATGGCATGCGCCCGTTGCGCCTGGCCGGGGCCGCGCGGGTGGCCGAAGGGCTCACCACGTTGGATGAGGTGCTGGCCACCACACCGCCGGTGAGCTGAGTCTGTTGCGCCAGGCGCTCGCCGCTTGGGCGGATGGCCTTTTGATGGTTTGATATTCAGCAAGCGCTTATATTTGCAGTTTCCCCTGTCGTTGCAACCCGAGCCCGCATGATCCCCATCAAAACCGAGTCCGCCTGGCGCGGCACCGCCGACTGCCGCAACTGCGGCATCCGCGACATGGTGCTGTTTGCCGACCTGCGCGAAGAAGACTTTTCCCTGATCCACGCGCCCATTGACGACCTGGAATTTGCCGCCGGCCAGCCGCTGGTGCGCATGGGTGAAACCGCCACCTCGCTTTACACGCTGCGCGTGGGGGTGATCAAGCTGGTGCGCAACACGGTGGACGGGCGCCAGCGCATCGTGCGTGTGCTGCGTTCGGGCGACGTGGTGGGCCTGGAAGCGCTCATGGGCCCCACCTACGACTCGGACGCCATTGCGCTCACCCCTATCAAGGTGTGCCGCCTGCCGCTGCAGGTGATCCAGCGCCTGAACCGCGAAACCCCGCGCCTGCACCAGCGCCTGCTGGAAAAATGGCACCGCAGCCTGAAAGAAGCCGACGACTGGCTGGCCGACCTGAACTTTGGCAACGCCCGCCAGCGCGTGGCAGGGCTCATTTTGAAAATGCGCGCTGAAGACGACCCAACCGTGTGCCACCTGTTTTCTCGCGAAGACATGGGCGCCATGCTCGACCTGAAGCTCGAAACCGTGAGCCGCACGCTGTCGGCGTTTGAGCGCGAAGGGCTCATAGAGCCGCTGGACAAACACGGCCGCGTGTACCGCGTGGTGGACGCCGAGCGGCTGTCGGCACCCAAGGCTTGAGAGGCTGCGCCGTACCGCCTCTGAGCGACAGGCGGGCCGGCGGCATGTGCCGATAATCGGTGCAATGCCTTCCACCTCTGCGCGTCCCGTGCCCCACCTTGCCACCGGCTTGCTGCTCGCCAGCGCCGGGTCCATTGCTTTTTCGGGCAAGGCCATCATCGTCAAGCTGGCCTACCGCCATGGGGTGGACGCGGTCACGCTCATCATGTACCGCATGTTGTTTGCGCTGCCGTTGTTTCTGGCGCTGGCCTGGTGGGCCACGTACCGGCAAGGGGGCGGGGGCAAAGCGGCGCTCACCCGCCAAGACTGGCTGGGTATTTTTGGGCTGGGGTTCACCGGCTACTACCTGGCCAGTTTTCTGGACTTCTGGGGCTTGCAATACATCAGCGCCAGCCTGGAGCGGCTGATTCTGTACCTCAACCCCACGCTGGTGCTGGTGCTGGGTTGGGTGGTCTACAAGCGCCGCATCACCCGCCTGCAAGCGCTGGCCATGGCGGTGAGCTACGCCGGCGTGCTGCTGGTGTTTGGCCACGAGGCCGACTTTGCTGGCCCCAACGCCGTGCTGGGTGCCGCGCTGGTGTTTGGCAGCGCCATCAGCTACGCCATGTACCTCGTGTACAGCGGCGAACTCGTCAAGCGCCTGGGCTCCATGCGGCTGGTCGGCCTGGCCACCAGCGTGGCCTGCGGTTTGTGCCTGCTGCAGTTTGTGCTGTTGCGCCCGCTGAGCGCGGCCCTGGTGGCACCCGAGGTGATCTGGCTGTCGGTGCTCAACGCCACGCTGTGCACGTTTGCGCCCGTCATCATGGTGATGATGGCCATTGAGCGCATTGGCGCCGGCCTGGCTGCGCAGACCGGCATGATCGGCCCCATGTCCACCATCGCCATGGGTGTGGTGATTCTGGGCGAGCCGTTCAACGGCTGGATTGTGGCGGGCACCGTGCTGGTGGTGTCGGGCGTGTTTTTGGTGACGCGCTTTGGCTCGGCCAGCGCGGCGAAATAGTTTTAATCAGGAGACCAACACATGGACTTGGGACTTGCAGGCAAATGGGCGCTGGTGTGCGGCGCCAGCAAAGGGCTGGGCCTGGGCTGCGCGCAGGCGCTGGCGGCCGAGGGCGCACACGTCGTCATGGTGGCCCGCCGGGCCGATGTGCTGGAGGCCTCAGCAGCCGCGCTGCGCGCCGCGTCGCCCGGTGTGCAGGTGATCGCTGTGGCCGCCGACATCACCACCGAAGCAGGCCGCGCGGCGGCGCTGGGCGTGGCCGGCGGCCCCGGCACGGCGTTTGACATCGTGGTGACCAACGCCGGTGGCCCGCCGCCCGGCGACTTTCGCAGCTGGGACCGCGACGCCTGGATCAAGGCGATCGACGCCAACATGCTCACCCCCATTGAACTCATCAAGGCCACGGTGGACGGCATGGCGCAGCGCGGTTTTGGCCGCATCGTCAACATCACCAGCAGCGCGGTGAAAGCGCCCATCGACATCTTGGGCCTGAGCAACGGTGCACGCAGTGGCCTGACGGGCTTTGTGGCCGGCGTGGCGCGCAGCGGCATTGCCGCGCAGGGCGTGACCATCAACAACCTGCTGCCCGGCAAGTTCGACACCGACCGCATCGCCACCACGATCCAGGCCGCAGCCGAAAAAACCGGCAAGAGCGTGGACGACATTCGCCTGGCCCAGCAGGCCCAGATCCCGGCCCGGCGCTTTGGCAACCCGCAAGAGTTTGGCGCCATCTGCGCGTTTTTGTGCAGCCAGCACGCGGCCTACATGACGGGGCAAAACGTGCTGGCCGATGGCGGGGCTTACGCGGGAACGTTTTGAATGGTCCCCCGGCGCGCCGCCGGGGGCTACCGCCGTGAGCTCACCACAATCCCACCCACGATCAGCGCAAACCCGGCCGCGTGGTACAGCCGGGGCATGTCGCCCAGCAGCATGGCCGACATGAGCGCGGCAAACAGCGGGGTGAGGTTGGTGAAGAAGCTGGCGATGGATGGCCCGACGCGGCCCACACCGGCGCCCCAGCAGCGGTAGGCCAGCAGCGACGGTCCGATGGCCACGAACAGCAGGGCGCTGGCCAGTGGCCAACCCCACTGTATGTGGCTTTGCCCCGCTGGCAGGGTGGGTAGCAGGCTCCATTCGGCCGCCACCATGGCGCTGGACCACACCACACCCATGGCCATTTGCGCGAGCAAAAAGGCGGCCCAGTCGGCCTTGATGGCGGCGGGTTCGGTGCCGGGTTTGGGCTTGGCCAGCAGCCAGCTGTACCAGGCCCAGACCAACGAGGCCAGCAGCATCCAGCCATCACCCGGCACCAGTTGCACCGCTTGCAGTTGCGCCAGTTCGCCCCGCGACAGCACCGTGGCCACCCCAGCCAGCGACAAGCCGGCGCCCAGCGCTGCACGGCGGGAAATGGACACGCCGTAAAACAGGCTGCCCAGCAGCAGCATCCACACCGGCGTGCTCGACGCCACCAGCGTCACGTTGAGCGGGGTCGAGGTTTTCAGCGCCATGTATTGCAGCGCGTTGTACAGCCCCACGCCCAGCAAGCCCAGCAGCGCAAAGCGCCGCCAGTGCTGCCACAGGGGGCTGCCGGGGCGCAGCACCCAGCCCGCCACGGGCAGCAAGATCAGCAGCGCCAGCGCCCAGCGCAGCAGGTTGAAGGTGATGGGCGGCAAGACGCCCTGCATCATCCGGCCCACCACGGCGTTGCCCGCCCACATGAGCGGTGGAATCACCAGCAGGGCGACGGTGGCGGGGGTGAGGCGTGCAGAGGCGGTGTGCGGCATGGCCTGCACTGTAACAACCGCGCCAAGCCCGACCCTGGCATGGGGCTGCGCGACTGTCGCGCAGGCGCGGGCGGCGTTTCGTGGCAGCATGTCGGTCCTGTTTCGTGCAGACTTTGGCTTTTCAGCCCCACAACAACGAGGAGACTCCCATGACCCAGACCAGTCGCGCCGTGCGCATCCACGCCCATGGCGGCCCCGAACAGCTTGTGATCGACACCGTGGACGTGGGCGAACCCGGCCCCGGCCAGGTGCGCATCCGCCACCACGCGATCGGCCTGAATTTCATTGACGTGTACCAGCGCACCGGCCTTTACCCCAACGCGATGCCCCTGGCACTGGGCATGGAGGGCGCGGGTGTGATCGAGGCGGTGGGCGAGGGCGTGACGCACCTGAAGGCCGGTGACCGTGCGGCCTACGCCGCCAACCCGCCCGGCAGCTATTGCGACGTGCGTGTGATGCCGGCCATGAACGTGTGCCAGCTGCCCGACGCAATTGATTTTGAGACCGGCGCAGCGATGATGCTCAAGGGCCTGACCGCGCAATATTTGCTTAAGCGCTGCAAGCCGGTGGAAGGCCTGGAGGCGGGTGACTTTGTGCTGTTTCATGCCGCTGCCGGCGGCGTGGGCCTGATCGCCTGCCAGTGGGCCAAGGCGCTGGGCTTGCGCTTGATCGGCACGGCGGGGTCTGACGAAAAATGCGCGCTGGCGCATGAGCACGGTGCCGAGTTCACCATCAACTACCGCACCGAAGACTTTGCGGCCCGGGTGAAAGAAATCACCGGTGGCAAGGGCGTCAAAGTGGTCTACGACTCGGTGGGCAAAGACACATTTGACAAGTCGCTCGACTGCCTGATGCCCTTTGGCCTGATGGTGAGCTTTGGCAACGCCAGTGGCCCGGTGGCGCCGTTTGCTCCTGGCATTCTCGGCCCCAAGGGTTCGATTTACGTGACGCGCCAGACGCTGTTCAGCCACATCACCAGCCGCGAACGCACGCAGGCCATGGCCGACGATTTGTTTGCTGTGGTGCAAAGCGGTGCGGTGAAGATCCGTATTGACCAGCGCTTTGCGCTGACCGATGTGCGCCAGGCCCATGAGAGCCTGGAAGCGCGGGCCACGACGGGCTGTACCGTGCTGCTGCCCTGACCGCTGGCGCCATGCCGAAAAAAAGAAAGCCACCCGAGGGAGGCTTTCTTTGTGTGGGTGACGGTCAGAAGCGGTAGCCCACGCCCACGGTGAAACCGTCGAGCTTTTGGTCTTTGCGGTCGTAGTAACTGGTGTAGTCGGCGTTGAGGTACACCGCCTTGTTGAGGTCGTAGCTCACGCCTGCACCGTAGGCCAGGCCCGAGTCGCTATCAGACACGCCATTGGCCTTCAGGCTGGTGCGCACCACGCCCAGGCGGCCATACACCTTCAGGGCGTCGGTCACGGGCGCCTGCACCTTGCCAAACACACCCACCATGTTGCCGACGCTGAGCTTGGTTCCCGATTCGGTATCCGAACGCGCGCCCGCACCCACCAGGCCTTCAACGGCAAAGTTGGGCGAAATTTCGTAACCCACAATGCCGCGGACCATGCCCGGGCTGGCCTTGAAGCCAGGTTCTTTGAAGTCGAGCGCGGTGTAGCCCAGTTCACCGTAAACGGATTGCGCCTGAGCGCCGACCGCCAACACGGCAAAGCCCAAAACAGCCGAAATTTTTGCGAAGCGGGTCATGAGACCTCCATTTGAGATTGAGGAAATGCGCCGGATGTCAGCACGGTTCCATCTTGGAGGCCTATGTTGGCTGGGGTGTATCGCTATCCATTCCGCTGTGTGAAGACTGTGTGCGTTTGTTGCCCGCGCCCCATGGCGGGCAACAAACGCTTACCTGGGCGGTTACTCAGGCGGGGACGGCCGCAGGTGCTACCTCGGCCAGCGCTCGTTCCAGGTGCTGCAGGGTGGCGGGCACGTCGTGCCATTTGTCCAGACCAAACAGACCGATGCGGAAGGTGCGGAAGTCGGCCGGTTCGTCGCACTGCAGTGGCACGCCGGCCGCGGTCTGCAGGCCAGCGGCCAGAAACTTCTTGCTGCTCTGGATGTCGGGGTCGGTGGTGTAGCTCACCACCACGCCGGGCGCCTGGAAACCCGCCGCTGAAACGCTGGGGAAGCCATGGCGTTCCAGCAAGCTGCGCACCTCGCGGCCCAGCGCCATTTGCTCCTGGCGCACGCGTTCAGTGCCATACGCCTCGGTTTCTTTCATGGTTTCGTGCAGGCGCACCAAAGCGTCGGTGGGCAGCGTGGTGTGGTACGCGTGGCCACCGCCTTCGTAGGTTTCCATGATCTGCAGCCACTTTTTCAGGTCCATGGCAAAGGTGGTGCTCTGGGTCGCGTCAATGGCTTGGCGCGCGCGCTCGCTCAGCATCACCATGGCGCAGCAAGGTGAGCTGCTCCAACCCTTTTGCGGGGCCGAAATGAGAATGTCCACGCCGGTGGCTTGCATGTCGACCCACATGGCACCCGAGGCGATGCAGTCCAGCACAAACAGGCCGCCCACGGCGTGCACCGCGTCGGCCACAGCGCTCAGGTAGTCGTCGGGCAAGATCATGCCTGCCGAGGTTTCCACATGGGGGGCAAACACCAGCGCCGGTTTCTCGGCAGCGATGGCCGCCTTTACTTCTTCGATGGGCGCAGGCGCCCAGGCGGCTTGTGTGCCCTCGCCGGTGCGACGGGCTTTCAGCACCGTGTGGCTGGCGGGGATGGAGCCCATGTCAAAAATCTGTGTCCAGCGGTAGCTGAACCAGCCATTGCGGATCACCATGACGTGTTTGCCGTGGGCAAACTGGCGCGCTACCGACTCCATGCCAAACGTGCCGCTGCCGGGCACCAGCACCGCCGAGTGGGCGCCGTACACGCGTTTGAGCATGGCCGATATGTCGGTCATCACGCCCTGAAAGCGCTTGGACATGTGGTTGAGTGCGCGGTCGGTGTAAACCACCGAAAACTCAAGCAGACCGTCGGGGTCGATGTGGGGCAGCAGTCCGGGCATGGGTGTCTCCTATGGGGCTTGTGGGTCCAGCCGGTCAGGTTAGCACAGGGAGCACGACCCGCGCAGCGGCGGAGCGTGGGCGCGGTTGTTCACTTGCTTCGTCTGACCCGTAAAATTTCGTCCAGGATCAGGCTCACCGCGCCGATGGTGATGCCGGCGTCGGCCACGTTGAAGGCCGGGAAGTGCCCGCCGTGGAAGATGCCCGACAGGAACGACCAGTGAAAGTCCAGGAAGTCCACCACGTAGCCGTGCACCACGCGGTCGATCACGTTGCCGATGGCGCCGCCCAAAATGCAGGCCAGCGCAAAGGCAAACAGTTTTTGTCCGGGGTGCGAGCGCAGCATCCACACAATGAAGATGGCTGCAGCCACCCCGACGGCGGTGAAAAACCAGCGCTGCCAGCCCCCGGCCGAGGCCAGAAACGAGAAGGCTGCGCCGGTGTTGTGCACGCGAACCACGTTGAAAAAGCTGGTCACATACGTGCTGTCGCCCAACTGGTAGTAGCCCAGGATCAGTACCTTGGTGAACTGGTCCAGCAGCAAAATAGCGGCGGCCAGGCCCAGCCAGGGCCAGAACGTGCCTTTGGTGCGTGCCATCAGGCCACCTTGCGCGATTCACCCGCGCCCGTGCCTGCCGCCTCATTCAGGTTGCTCACGCAGCGCCCGCACACCGTAGGGTGCTCGGCGTGGTGGCCCACGTCGTCGCTGTAGTGCCAGCAGCGCTCGCATTTGGTGGCGGTGCTGGGGGTCACTGAGACCGCGAGTTCGGTGCCGTCCGCCACCGTGGCGGTGGATGTGATGGTGACGAACTTCAGGTCGTCGCCCAGCGAGCGCAGCAAAGCCGCGTCGTCGGCACCCGCGGTGATGGCCAGTGTGGCTTGCAGCGAAGCCCCCACCTGCCCGGCGGTGCGCACGGCCTCGATCTCTTTGTTCGCCACATCGCGGATGGCGCGGATGCGCGACCACTTGGCCAGCAGCGCCTCGTTGGGGGCGGGCAGCGGCAAAAAGGTCTCAAAGAAGATCGAACCTTTGTTGTTGGCGCCCGCCACCATGGGCCAGGCCTCTTCTGCGGTGAAGCTCAGGAACGGGGCCATCCAGCGCAGCATGGCCTGGGTGATCTGGTGCAGCGCGGTTTGGGCCGAGCGGCGCGCCAGGCTGTTGGGTGCGGTGGTGTACAGCCGGTCTTTCAGCACGTCGAGGTAGAAAGCGCCGAGGTCTTCCGAGCAATACACCTGCAGCTTGCTCACCACGGGGTGGAACTCGTACACATCGAAGTGCGCCAAGATTTCCGCCTGCAGCTCGCTGGCGCGGGCCAGCGCGTAGCGGTCAATCTCCAGCATCTCGTCCAGCGGCACAGCATCGGTGGCAGCGTCGAAGTCGGCCGTGTTGGCCATCAGGAAGCGCAGGGTGTTGCGGATGCGGCGGTAGGCGTCCACCACCCGGGCCAGGATCTTTTCGTCGATGTTGAGGTCGCCTGAGTAGTCGGTGCTGGCCACCCACAGGCGCACGATTTCAGCGCCAAGCTTGCTCGTCACGCTCTGCGGCTCCACCGTGTTGCCCAGGCTCTTGCTCATTTTGCGGCCTTGGCCGTCGGTGGCGAAGCCGTGGGTCAGCAGGCCTTTGTAGGGCGCGCGGTCAAACAGGGCGCAGCCCAGCAGCAGCGAGCTGTGGAACCAGCCGCGGTGCTGGTCGTGGCCTTCCAGGTACAGGTCAGCCTCGGGGCCTTCGGCATGGAACGCGCCGTTGGGGTAGGCCTTGGCGTGGCTGCCGCGCAGCACGTGCCAGAAGGTGGACCCGGAGTCGAACCAGACCTCCAGGATGTCGGTGCTCTTGGTATAGCTCGGCGCGTCGTCGGCACCCAGAATGTCTTCGGCCGTGACGCGGCTCCAGGCTTCGATACCGCCTTGCTCCACGATGTCGGCCGCCTGGTCCAGGATGGCCATGGTGTTGGGGTGCAGCTCGCCAGAGTCTTTGTGCAAGAAGAAGGGCACCGGCACGCCCCAGCTGCGCTGGCGGCTGATGCACCAGTCGGGCCGGTTGGCGATCATGTCGCGCAAGCGGGTCTTGCCGTTTTCTGGGTAAAAGTGGGTGTGGTCGATAGCGCCCAGCGCCAGCTGACGCAGCGTCTTGGGCGCTTTGTCCTTCGTGAACACACCCTCGCCCTCGTCCATGCGCACGAACCACTGTGCGGCGGCGCGGTAGATCACCGGCGTCTTGTGGCGCCAGCAGTGCGGGTAGCTGTGGGTGATGCCCACCGTGGCCATCAGGCGGCCGTGCTCGCGCAGCGTGTCGATGATGACCGGGCAGGCCTTCCAGATGTGCTGGCCGCCAAACAGCGGCAGCTCGTCGGTGTAGACACCGTTGCCTTGCACCGGGTTGAGGATGTCGTCGTAGGCCAGGCCGTGGGCCACGCAGCTGTTGAAGTCGTCCACGCCGTAGGCGGGGGCCGAATGCACGATGCCCGTGCCGTCACCGTCGCTGACGTAGTCGGCCAGGTACAGCGGTGACAAGCGCCGGTAGCTGAACTTGCCGTCGCCGCTGTCCACATCGTGCAGCGGGTGGCGGAACACCTGGCCGCGCAGGGCTTCGCCTTTGGCGGTGGCCAGCACGCTGCCTTCCAGTCCAAAGCGCTCCAGGCACTTGTCCACCAGGCTGGCGCCCAGCAGCAGCACGCCTTTGGGCGTGTCCACCAGCGCGTATTCCAGCTCGGGGTGGGCGTTGAGCGCCTGGTTGGCCGGGATGGTCCAGGCGGTGGTGGTCCAGATGACGGCGAAGGCGCTTTTCCCCGCGGGCAGGGCTGCGAGGCCAAAGGCTTGGGCCAGGCCGGCCGCGTCGTTGGACTCAAAGGCCACGTCCAGCGTGTCGCTCTTCTTGTCGGCGTATTCGATCTCGAACTCGGCCAGCGAGCTGCCGCAGTCGAAACACCAGTACACCGGCTTGAGGCCACGGTACACAAAACCGCGCTCGATCACGCGCTTGAAGGCGCGGATCTGGCCGGCTTCGTTGGCCGGGTCCATGGTGCGGTAGGGGCGCTCCCAGTCGCCCAGCACGCCGAGGCGCTTGAAGTCCTCGCGCTGTTGGTTGATCTGCTCGGTGGCGAAAGCGCGGCTCTTGGCCTGCATGTCGTCGCGGCTCAGGTTGCGGCCATGCAGTTTTTCAATCGCGTTCTCGATCGGCAGGCCGTGGCAGTCCCAACCGGGGATGTACTGGGCGTCGAAACCAGCCAGCTGTTTCGACTTCACGATCATGTCTTTCAGCACCTTGTTCAGCGCGTGGCCGATGTGCAGCTTGCCGTTGGCGTAGGGCGGGCCGTCGTGTAGCACGAAGAGCGGCGCGCCCTGGCGCGCATCGCGCAGGCGCTTGTACAGACCACCCTGGTTCCAGTCACCCACCCAGGCCGGTTCGCGCTTGGGCAAATCGCCACGCATGGGGAACGGCGTGTCGGGCATGTTCAGCGTGGCGCGGTAGGCGCTGGCTTCCGGTTTGCTGGCAGCGGCTGCGTGGGGTGTGGTTTCAGACATGGGGGCGGCTCGGTGGGGACAACGACTGGCTCAGCCCGAACGGGGTGGGAAGGATGCTGGGAGGGAATTCCGTTCGCCCTGAGCCTGTCGAAGGGCAGCGACCGGGTACGCGCGGGCGCTAAATTCGGTCGCGCGTGGTCTGGCGGTGGGTTTGCCCATAGGCCTGCGCGGGCAGGGTGGCAAAAAACGCACGAGCGTCGTTGCAGTCCTTGGCGATGCCCTGGGTCAGGGCGTCCAGACTGTCGTACTTCAGTTCGTCATGCAGTTTGTGCAGCAGGTCCACGCGGATGATTTTACCGTAGGCCTCCCCGCCGGGCAGGCTGCGGGCCAGCGCCTCGGGCCAGTCGAAACAATGGGTTTCCAGCAGCACGCGGCCGCCGTTGACATCGTTGGGGTCGATGGAAGGGCGCACGCCCAGGTTGGCCACGCCAGTCAGCGGCGTGCCGTCGGGGTTCAGTCCGTGCACATGCACCGCAAAAATGCCGCTGGCGGCTGGCTTCCAGTGCGAAAAACGCAGGTTCAGGGTGCGAAAGCCGTCGCCTTTGCCTTCGGCGCTGGCGCCGAGTTCGCGGCCCAGCTTGCGGCCGTGCACCACATGGCCGCTGATGGCATAGGGCCGCCCCAGCAAGGCCGCTACGCGTTCCATGTCGCCCGAGCCCAGGGCGTCGCGCACCGCTGAGCTGGACACGCGAATGCCGTGCACTTCGTAGCTCTGCATGCGCGCCACGTCAAATCCGAGCCGTTCGCCGGCGGCGTCCAGCAGCGCGTAGTCGCCTGCGCGCTGGGCGCCAAAGCGAAAGTCGTCACCCACCAGCACGTACTTTACGCCCAGGGCGCCCACCAGCGTGTCTTCAATAAAGGCTTGGGGCAACTGCGATGCGAGGCGCGCGTTGAACGGGAGCACCACGCAGCGGTCCACGCCACAGCGGGCCAGCTCTTCGAGCTTGTCGCGCAGCGTGGCAATGCGGGCCGGGGCCAGCGCGGGCTTTTGGTGCAGGGCGGCAAAGTAGTCGCGCGGGTGCGGCTCAAAGGTCATCACGCAGCTGGGCACGCCGCGGTGGCGCGCCTCATTGATCAGGAGTGCCAGCATGGCCTGGTGGCCCCGGTGCACACCGTCAAAGTTGCCAATGGTGAGCGCGCAGCCCGTTGCGGGCTCGTGGCGCAGGGCGTGTTGAAGGTTCCACAGACCTCGGATGATTTTCATGGGAGATGTCTGTCCAAGCCGGGGTGTTGGACGCGGTTCAAGGTGTTTGTCACAGAAGCACGGTATATTGACACACAAGACGTGCCCTGCTCCCGGGTGGGGGCCTCGTCCTGAAGACAGATTGTCCGGTTGGTCGTCAACGTGGAGGTGGGTCTTGAAGGTCTTGAAGCTGTCTGCACAGGGGTTGCCACAGTCGTGGATCAGCCTCGAAGAGGCTGTGTTGCACTACGCGGCGGACGAGGTGCGCTGGGAAATGGGTGCCCAAGTGGCCGTGTTTCGCGGCGGGCACAACGCGCTCACGGGGCGCCAGTCCTGCATCACCATCAATTCCATCATCGGCACCCAGGGCGTGCCGCGCATCAACCCATTTGACCTGCGCCCCTCCATCACCAACAGCAAGCTGTTTGCGCGCGACCGCAACGTGTGCGCCTATTGCGGTAACCATTTTGTTGAAGACGATCTGACCCGAGAGCACGTGGTTCCGCTGGGGCAAAACGGGCGAGACCTGTGGATGAATGTTGTGACCGCCTGCCGCTCATGCAACCACCGCAAGGGCAACCGCACACCCGAGCAAGCCCACATGCCGCTGCTGTACGCGCCCTACGTGCCCAGTCTGTGGGAAGACTTCATCTTGCGCAACCGCCGCATCCTGGCCGATCAAATGGAGTTTCTGATGGCGCATTTGCCCAAATCGTCTCGGTTGCACGCCTGAAACCTTTGCCTTGAGCCTATTAAAAAACCCGCCGAAGCGGGTTTTTTAATGGGTTGGTCGTTCGCTTGAACACCGATCTCTCAGGGCACGCCTGTGGCTGTCACGCTGCAGGTCACCAAAAAGTTCAGACTTGAATTGGCAGGAAAAGTCGCAATCGGTACGCCTGAGCCTTGTAGATTGGCGATGGTCAGTGCGGGCGGAACCGGGCACACGGCGGCCCCGCTGGCCACGCTACAGGTTACGTTGGTACAGCTGAGACCGGAGGTGGCGGGGTCGGTCACGATGGTGTCGTGCGCGTTACCCGGTCCTGCATTGCTCACTGTGACAACGTAACTTGTGGTGGAGCCTGCGACCAGCGTGCTCACACCGTTGTTCTTGGTGATGTTCAGGTCGGCGGTGGTTGTGATGATCACGTCTTCCTGCGTGCTTGAAGATGCCAAGTAGTTCGTGCCCCCCACCGAGCCACCCACCGCGTAAGTGCTCCCTGGCGAGATCGTGGCGCTCGCTAGTGATCGTGTCGGGTCGCTGTAGTTCGTGGCAGCAGGGTTCTGGTAGGTGCCCAAGGTTGCGCCATTCAGGTTGACGATGAATGTGACCGTTAAAGAGGCATTCGGAGGTATGAAAAAGCTGTTGGCTGTCGATCCACCTGGGGTGGCAATGGTCACGGTGGATGTACCCGTTGCCGGAGCAGGATTCGGGCCTGCTGCGCCACCGGAGAAAACAGCAGCGGCTGTAGTGCTCGCGAGCGTGAATGGGGTAGGCAGAGCATCCCTAATCGCAACGCCTACTGCTGCGCCAACGTTCGAAGCATTTCGAACGTTGATGCTGTATTGCGCGGTGGTATCGGCAGGGATGGTCCTGGTTGGGGATGATGTGCTTTTGCTCACCGTCAATGCGGGGTAGCAGCTGGCGGGGTTTGGAAACTGCGTACCCGAAAAGTTGACGTTTGCTACGCCGCCTGCGCCTGCTGAGGCACCAAACGTATTGCTCACACCGGCCACGGGTGTGTTCACGCCCGCGGCACCGCCTGCGACGTTGATCGTTCCCACGGTGAGACCGGTTGAGCGGATAAAGGCACCGCCGCCGCCGCCGCCGCCGGTGCCTTGTGTTTCGGCGCCACGCAGCGGTAAACCTGTGTTGCCGCCGTCGCCACCACGCGTGCTCACAGTTAGACCTGCGATCGACGTCGATTCTGAAACCAAAACAACGGTTCCGCCTGCACCCCCGCCGCCGCCCGCGTCACGGCCACCGGGAAGTCCATCCTGGCCGTTGGCCCTGAGTGTGCCATTGCCCGTGATGAATCGAGCGCGCACGAATACCAAACCACCGCCTTGACCACCACCGGCCTGGGCGACCGTTGGGTTGTCATTCGCGTTGTTCGATTCACCGGCGCCACCGCCGCCGCCCAAATACAGGCGTGTCGCGATCGGTGCCAGTCCAGTACCTCCAAAACCACCCATAGGCCTGGACCCGTCACCCCCGCAGGAGAAAAAGCCAGCGGCAAACTGAACACAGGCCCCTTGGGTACTTGAACCATCGGCATCGAAGAAGCCGAAGGTGTTACCGCCTCTGCCGCCAGTGCCAGCGTTTCCGCCACCGCCACCGCCCGCGTTGTGTTGGGTGCGACCGCCGCCTGCATTGCCAGGTGCACCTCTGGAGAGATCAAGACCACTGAGATACCCAGAGCTGCCCAGACTTTCCCCAGCGTATCCGTTGGAAATCACGGCCGACCGGACGAACCGCGGCGTACCGGCAATGCCCTCACCTTTTGCCGCACCCAAGTTCGCCGGTGGTGTGCCAGCGGCTTGAGCACTGGCGTAGGTAATGATGTTTGATCCGGTTGTAGTCAATGCTTCCTGAGAACCACCGCCGCGGAAACCAGTAGCGTCCGCGTTGATCGTCGTACCGTTCATGTTCAACGTGCCGGACACGTCAAGAGCAAAAAGCCCCCCGGTGGTCCCATTCCAAGCTGTCACCCCAAGGGTTCCACCGGGCAGCGTTAGCGAAGCAAACTGGGGTACGCGCACGACTTGAAATCGTCGATGCCCTGTGCTCGCGTCAGCATTGGCTGTGGTGTAGGTGTTGGCTAGGGGGCTGTCCAGGGTGACAGAAGTTGCGGTGGCGGAAACGACTCGCTTGAACTCGTACACCCCAGCATTTCTCAAGTTCGTGGAGCCTGTCGCGGGATCGCCTGAGACGCCGTCGCCGTAGGCGCCCGTGTTGGTGTTGTTCACCAACGCGTCTTGCATCTGAATGACCAAGGCGAGGTCACCCGCAGAGAAGCCCGCGATAGCGGCGTTCGTGTCTGCCCTGGCAGAACCGTGATTCACGACCGAACTACCCGAGCTCGCCGTGCCCACGCCCGGAAAATAGGTATTTCGGCTGAACGTTACGCCGTCTTTTCCGGGGGCACCGCACACCTGTGCCATAGCCGGCAAGAAAGTGATGGCACCCAAGAAAAGCACCAAAGAACGTAGAAATGCGCGTTTCAGGTGGCCGAAATCGCGGGTGGGTTGGGTGTTGCTTCTCATCGCTGGGTAGCCCGTGATCGTTTGGAAAAGGATAGCCTGTTCCAAAAAACATAAAGATAAAGTGTTAGTTTACCTTTGATCAAGATGCCTGAACCCACCTCCGCAGGCGCACCTGTCAACTTTCAGGGCGTATCCGTGTAATCCGCACGGGCTTCAAGCAAACACACCCGCCGTGTCCTGCATCCGCTGAGACACTTCGCCCAGGTGGTGCAGCGTGTCGCCAAAGGTCATTTCCAGTTGGGTCAGCTTTTTGAAGTAATGGCTCACGATGTACTCGTCGGTCACGCCGATGCCGCCGTGTAGTTGGACCGCCTGCTGGCCCACAAAGCGCATGGAATTGCCCAGCTGCACCTTGGCCCTGGCCATGGCAGCCCGACGCTCGTCGGTGGGGGCGTTGAGCTTGAGGCTGGCGTAGAAGCTCATGGAGCGGGCCAGCTCCAGCTGCATTTTCATGTCGGCCACGCGGTGGCGCAGCGCCTGAAAGCTGGCAATGGCCACGCCGAACTGCTTGCGGGTGTTCATGTACTCGGTGGTGATGGCGAGCGTCTTGTCCATCACGCCCACCGCCTCGGCGCAGGCGCACGCAATGCCGATGTCCACTGCGTGCTCCAGCGCCAGCAGGCCGTCGGCCGTGATCAGCTGACCTGGTGCGTTTTGCAGCACCACGTCGGCGGCTCGGCCGCCGTCCTGGGTGCGGTAGCCCTGTGCGTCCAAGCCCGTGGCGCTGCGCGCCACGAGGAACAGTGCCATGCGGCCGTTGACCGTGGCCGACACAATGAAACCGTCGGCCTGATCGCCCACCGGCACCAGGTTTTTGGTGCCACTGAGCGCCCAGCCACTGCCAGTTTGCGTCGCCGTGGTCTTGCAGATGTCGAGGCGGTAGCGCGCACCGCGTTCCTGGTGTGCCAGCACCACCAGCGCTTCACCCGAGGCAATGCGCGGTAGCCAGGCTGCTTTCAGGTCGGCCGGTGCGTAGGCGCCCAGCACGCCGCCCGCGATCAGGGTTTGCTGCAGCGGCTCCAGCACGATGCCGCGGCCCAGCTCTTCCATCACCACCATGCCTTCGGTGGGCCCCATGCCCAGGCCGCCGTCTTCTTCGCTGATGTAGAGGCCTGCCAGGCCGAGTTCGGCCAGTTCGTTGTAAGCGGCTCGGTCAAACCCGCCTGCGCTCACGATGCTGCGACGGCGCTCGAAGTCGTAGCCCTTGTCGACCCATTTGCGCACTGCGTCGCGCAGTTGTTCCTGGTCTTCTGAGAAGTCGAAATCCATGTTGTTGTCTCCTTTAGCCGAGGACCGTCTGGGCCACGATGTTGCGCTGCACTTCGTTGCTGCCGCCATAGATGGTGGTCTTGCGCATGTTGAAGTAGGTGGACGCCAGCGGCGCGTTGGCCACTTCGCCGCCAGGGAAGTTGCCTTGCCAGCCGGCTTCCATGGCCTCTTCCATGAAGGGAATGGCGAACGGCCCAGCCGCCAACATCATGAGTTCGGCGTAGCGCTGCTGAATTTCGCTGCCTTTGATCTTGAGCAGGCCGGCGATGTCCAGCGAGTTCTTGCCCGATTTTTCAGCGCTGAGCACCCGCAGCACCAGCATTTCCAGCGCTACCACGTCCACTTCCAGCAGGGCAATCTGGTCGCGAAAGCGCAGGTCATCCCACACGCCTTCTGCCTTGGCGATGCGCTTGAGGCGCTCAAGCTCGCGCTTGGCGCGGTTCACGTCGGCAATGTTGGTGCGCTCGTGGCTGAGCAGGTGCTTGGCGTAAGTCCAACCCTTGTTTTCTTCACCGATCAGGTTCTCGGCGGGCACTTCCACGTTGTCAAACCAGACTTCGTTGACCTCGCATTCGCCGTCCAGCAGCTTGATCGGGCGCACGCTCACGCCGGGCGACTTCATGTCGATCAGCAGGAAGCTGATGCCGGTTTGCGGCTTGCCCTCGTTGCTGGTGCGCACCAGGCAAAAGATCCATTCGCCGTACTGGCCCAGGGTGGTCCAGGTTTTTTGTCCGTTGACGATGTATTTGTCGCCCTGGCGCTCTGCACGGCACTTCACCGAAGCCAGGTCGGAACCCGATCCAGGTTCGCTGTAGCCCTGGCTCCACCACACGTCGCCGCTGGCAATGCCGGGCAGAAAGCGCTCTTGCTGGGCTTTGTTGCCAAAGGCCATGATGACGGGTGCCACCATGACTGGGCCAAAGGGCACCACGCGTGGTGCACCCGCCAAGGCGCATTCTTCTTCAAACAGGTGTTTTTGCACCGCGTTCCAGCCGGGACCGCCAAATTCTTTGGGCCAGCCGTGGCCGAGCCAGCCTTTCTTGCCCAGTATCTTGGCCCAGCGCTGCATATCGTCGCGCGAGAGGCGCAGCGCGTTGTGCACTTTGTGGGCAATGTCTGCGGGCAGGTTGTCCTTGACCCAGGCGCGAATGTCTTCGCGAAACGCCTGCTCTTCGGGCGTGAATGCCAAATCCATGGGGGTGTCTCCTTGTGGGGCGCGGGTGAACGGGGCGTCCGCGCAAACAAGCCTCAGTTTGGCACGACCGTTCGTTTTAGTCCTGTCCGGGCTGCGACAAGCCGAGTTCTTTGTGCAGGTTTTGCAACTGGTCTTGCAGCAAGGCCACGGTGTCTTCCAGCGTTGCGACGCGGCGGGTGAGTGCGATCACGTCGTCCTCTGTGGCGCCGGTTGCGCCGGGGGCGGCAGCGTTTTGCAGCGCCGACAGATCGACCGGGCCACAGAGCAGGTGCGCCCAGCGCTGCTCGCGTGCCCCGGGTGCGCGCGGCAGTTTTACCACCAGGGCACCGCCTTTTTCAGGGGACCGGTCCTGTAACTCTTCCAGAAAGGCATCGACCGACGCAATGTCCAGAAACTTGTACCAGCGTTCGGTGTTCAGCCGCAGTTCACCGGCGGTTTGCGGGCCGCGCAGCATCAGCATGCCCAGCAGCACGGCAGATTGTTCGGGCACACCCACGGCCCGCATGAAGTTGTGTTCGTAGCGGGTTGCCCGTCCGCCGCTGGTCTCGAACACCAGATTCAGATGGCGCAAGCCTTCCAGTGCTTCCACCACCAGCGCGTCGGGCAGTTGCAGCACCGGGTCGCGGCTGGACTTCTGGTTGCAGCCGGTGATCAGCGTGTTGAGCGTGAGCGGGTAGCTGTCGGGCACCGTGCGGGCCTTCTCCATCAGGGTGCCCAGCACGCGGGCTTCGGCAACGGACAGCGGACGCTGTTGAAAATCGTGTGAACGCGGGGCGGTCGTGGTTTCTGGAGTCATTACACTTCTTGGCCATGGCAGGCGTGAACAAAAACATCGTTATTCTGATCTCCGGCAGCGGCTCCAACATGGCCGCCATCGTCAAGACCGCTCAAAAACACCACTGGGGAGAACAATTCGGCGCCCGTGTGGCGGCCGTCATCAGCAACAAGGCCGAGGCCAAGGGCCTGGAGTTTGCCCGTGAACAGGGCATCGCCACCGCCGTGGTGGACCACAAGGCGTTCGACAGTCGCGAAGCTTTTGATGCCGAGCTGATGGCCACGATCGACCGCCATGGCCCCGCGCTGGTGGTGCTGGCCGGATTTATGCGCATCCTCACACCCGGTTTTGTGCAGCATTACGCCGGTCGGCTGATCAACATCCATCCCAGTCTGCTGCCCGCTTTCACCGGGTTGAACACGCACCAGCGCGCCATCGACATGGGCTGCAAGTTTGCCGGCGCCACGGTGCACCGCGTGACGCCCGAGCTGGACCATGGCGACGTTCTGGACCAGGCCGTGGTACCGGTGTTGCCCGGTGACACCGCGCAGACATTGGCCGCGCGCGTGCTGACGCAGGAACACATCATTTACCCGCGTGCGGTAGAGCGCCTGCTCACACGGGTGGTCTGAGACAGCCAGTCCCGCCGTTCCACGAAGGGCTGTCCACCCAGAACGCGGTGGAACCGGCTTGCCGGGCCAGGAGCAAAGCCCCCTGGGGGGTGACGCCGTAGCCGGCGCGGGGGGTGCTTTGCCTTGCGCGGGGGGTTACATGGACTTATGAAACACCAGGCCCGCGTGTTCCCGCATGGCGTGAAACTTGATCTTCGGCCAATTCGCCTCCACCGCCCGCAGCGTGGCCTGGTGGTCGACCAGCAACGTCGGCGCGTCCACGGCGTCCAGCGCCACGCGGTGGCTGTTGGCATCAATGAACTTTTTCAGCTCTACCTCGCCACCGTCTTCGGGCGCACATGTGACCCAGCGCGCCACCTGGTAAGGGCTGTTCATGATGCGGGCTTTCACGCCGTATTCGTGCTCCAGCCGATGCGCCACCACCTCAAACTGCAACTGCCCCACCGCGCCGAGCAACAGCACGCTGCCCGCCACCGGGCGAAACACCTGGATGGCACCTTCTTCGCCCAACTGGGTCAGGCCGGCGCGCAGCTGCTTGCTGCGCAGCGGGTCGGCCACTTCCACGCTGCGAATAATTTCTGGCGCAAAAAACGGCAGGCCGGTGAATTGCAGCGTCTCGCCCTCGGTCAGCGTGTCGCCCAGTTGCAGCACGCCGTGGTTCGGGATACCAATGATGTCGCCGGCAAAGGCCTCATCCAGCAACTCGCGCCGCTGGCTCAAAAAGCTCACCACCGTGTTGGGGCGCAGGTCTTTGCCGCTGCGCACCACTTTCAGTTTCATGCCGCGCTCGAAGTGGCCGCTGGCCACGCGCACGAACGCAATGCGGTCGCGGTGCGCAGGGTCCATGTTGGCCTGAATCTTGAACACCACGCCGGTGAATTTGGGCTCGTCCGGGTGCACAACGCGCTGAATAGCCGGGCGGTCGCCGGGCGGGGGCGCCAGGTCCACCAGCGCGTCCAGCACCTCGCGCACGCCGAAGTTGTTCACCGCCGAGCCAAACAGCATCGGCGTCTGGCGCCCGGCCAAAAATTCGGCCTCGTCAAACGCGGGTGAGGCGCCTTCCACCAGTTCCAGTTCTTCTTTGGCTTGTTCAAATTCGGCGCCAAAGCGCTTCACGCTCTCGGGGTTGTCCAGGCCGCTCAGCACGTCTTCGTCGCCACCGCGGCGGTCTTCGCCGGCGGCAAACACGCGCATCTGGTCGGTGCGGCGGTCAAACACGCCCCGAAACGTTTTGCCCATGCCCACAGGCCAGGTGAATGGCACCACTGTCATGCCCAGTTCGCGCTCAATCTCGTCCATCAGGTCCAGCGGGGCCTGCACCTCACGGTCCATTTTGTTCACAAACGTGAGGATGGGCGTGTTGCGTGCCCGGCACACCTGCAGCAGGCGCCGCGTCTGCGGTTCTACGCCGTTGCCAGCGTCGATCACCATCAGCGCGGCGTCCACGGCGGTCAGCACGCGGTAGGTGTCTTCGCTGAAGTCCTGGTGGCCCGGGGTGTCGAGCAGGTTGATCACGCAGTCGCGGTATTCCATCTGCATCACCGACGAAGCCACGGAGATGCCGCGCTGCTTTTCAATCTCCATCCAGTCGGACGTGGCGTGGCGCGCCGCCTTGCGCGCCTTCACCGAACCGGCGATGTTGATCGCGCCCGAAAACAGCAGCAGTTTTTCGGTCAGCGTGGTTTTGCCCGCGTCGGGGTGGGAAATGATGGCGAATGTGCGCCGGCGGCGCACTTGATTGGAGAGTTCTGACATGGGCACGGATTATCCCCTCCTGCGCAGCAGGCGCAGGGTGAGGCAAGCCCAGGGGGGATAATTCCAAGATGCACCCAATAGCCCTTCTGGACGAATGCGCCAACCTGATTGAACTCGTTTACAAATTTGAGCACCCCGCCGATGCGGTGGTGTCCCGCTATTTCCGTGAGCACCGCTCGCTCGGTCCGCGTGAGCGGGCTACCCTGTCTGACACCGTCTACGCCACCCTGCGCGAGCGCCTGAAGTTTGAATGGCTCGCGCGCTCCGGCAGCGGCTCCAAGTGGCGCCGTTTGGCCGTGTTGGGTTTCCCCGGCGACCGCGACTTTCTTAAAAGCGCGCTGACCGATGTGGAAAAAAACTGGCTCGACCACTGCGATGCCGTGAAAGACGCCGACCTGATGGCGCCCCACCGCCACAACCTGCCCGAATGGCTGGCTACCGCGCTGCGTGAGCAGGTGGGCACCGAATTTGATGCGCTCGTGGCCAGTCTGAACCAGCCCGCCCCGCTCGACTTGCGCGTGAACGTGCTCAAAAAGAAGCGCGAAGTGGTGCTGGCCGAATTGCGCCAGGCTGGCCTTGCCTGTGAGCCCACCCCTTATTCATCCATGGGCATCCGGCTGCAGGGCAAGCCCTCGCTGGCCAAATTGCCCGCGTTTGTGCAGGGCGACGTGGAGGTGCAAGACGAAGGCTCGCAACTGTTGGCTTTGCTGCTGGACGCCAAGCGCGGCGAAATGGTGGTGGACTTTTGCGCTGGCGCAGGCGGCAAGACGCTGGCCATTGGCGCGGCCATGCGCAACAGCGGACGCCTGTACGCGTTTGACACGTCCGGGCACCGGCTGGACGCGCTGAAGCCCCGGCTGGCTCGCAGCGGCCTGTCCAACGTCCACCCCGTAGCCATTGCGCACGAGCGCGACGACCGCATCAAGCGCTTGGCGGGCAAGATCGACCGCGTGCTGGTGGATGCGCCTTGCTCAGGCCTGGGAACGCTGCGCCGCAGCCCCGACCTGAAGTGGCGCCAAAACCCCCAGACGGTGGCCGCCCAAGCCGAATTGCAGCAGGCTATCTTGCACAGCGCGGCGCGCCTGTTGAAGCCCGGCGGGCGTTTGGTGTACGCCACCTGCAGTCTGTTGCCTGCCGAAAACGAGGCCGTCGTGGCCGCCTTTGGCGAAGCCCACCCAGACTTCGAGCCGGTGCCGGTGGTGGATTTGCTGGAGACGGCCCAAGTGCCGCACGCTGGGTCCTTGTGCACGGGTGATGAGGGCCAAATGCTGCGTTTGTGGCCACATCGGCATGCAACGGACGGCTTTTTCGCTGCCGTTTGGCGGAGGAAGGCTTGAAAAATCAGGCAAAAGCCTGATCTTGATCAGGTTCGGGTCTTCCAGACGCGTAGGCATTTGGTGTTTTGCACCCCCCGCCTTAAAATCCGACGTGTTTTGGTTGCTCTTTCATCAGAGCGTTTATCCCTCGTGTTCCCGCCGCTGTTGGGCGGTCATTTAGGACATCAATGTTTTCTACCGATTCCGGATTCTTTTCCACTTTGTGGGATGGTCTGATTCAGCAGTTGGCCCACGGACTGACCGAAGCCAGCTGGTGGCAGATTGTGCTGGTGACCCTGGTGTTCACCCACATCACCATTGCCAGCGTCACCATCTTTTTGCACCGCCATCAAGCGCACCGTTCGCTCGACCTGCACCCCATCGCGTCGCACTTCTTCCGTTTCTGGCTCTGGCTGACGACGGGCCAGGTGACCAAAGAATGGGCGGCGATCCACCGCAAACACCACGCCAAATGCGAGCAAGCGGAAGACCCGCACAGCCCGCATGTCTATGGCATCAAAAAGGTGCTGTTTGAAGGCGCTGAGCTGTACCGCGCCGAGTCCAAAAACAAGGAAACCATGGCCCGTTACGGCCACGGTACGCCGGACGATTGGATCGAGCGCAACCTCTACACCAAGTACTCCTGGCAAGGCGTGGCGCTGATGATGATCATCAACATCGCCCTGTTTGGCGCAGCGGGCCTGGCGGTCTGGGCGGTTCAAATGGCCTGGATTCCCATCACGGCAGCCGGCATCATCAACGGCGCGGCCCATTACTGGGGTTACCGCAACTTTGAGGCAACCGACGCCAGCACCAACATCTCGCCATGGGGCATCCTCATTGGCGGTGAAGAGTTGCACAACAACCACCATACCTACCCCACCTCGGCCAAGCTCTCGGTCAAACCCTACGAGTTTGATATTGGCTGGATGTACATCAGCATCATGCAGATGGTGGGTCTGGCGACCGTCAAAAAGACCCCGCCCAAAATGGCTTACGGCGACGTCAAACCCGTGGCCGACGAAAAAACGCTGGAGGCGATCATCGCCAACCGCTACGAAGTCATGGCGGGTTACGCCCGCAAGATGCGCGACGTGTTCCAGCACGAGGCTGCCACGCCCAAGGTGGACGCCAGCGTGCTCAAAACGGCCAGCCGCTGGCTGCACCGCGACGCCGACAAGGTGCCCGCTGCCGCCGTACCCCAGCTGAGCCAGGCCCGCGCGGCCTATCCGGTGCTGGACAAAATGGTGGTGATGCGCGAAGAGTTGCGCCAGATCTGGCTGAACACCTCGCATTCTCGCGAGCAACTGGCTGCTGATTTGCAAGCTTGGTGCCGCCGTGCAGAAGAGAGCGGGATCGCTGCACTGCGCGAATTCTCGATCCAGCTGCGCTCAGCCCGAGCCTGATTTGCCTGTCCAACGCGCCGCTTGTGCGGCGCGGTAGTCCTAGATGTCTTTGACTTGTAAGACCCCGCCCAAAAGCGACCTGTCAAGCGTGGCGTAAACGGGAAAGCCTTGGGGTTCTGGGTCTGCAGAAACATAAAAAAAGCCGCTGTGAAAACAGCGGCTTTTTTGTTCGTACCCAGCTGAATTACTTCAGCTTGATTTCTTTGTAGTCCACGTGCTTGCGAGCTTTTGGATCAAACTTTTTGATCAGCATCTTCTCGGGCGTGGTCTTCTTGTTTTTCGTGGTGGTGTAGAAATGGCCGGTTCCAGCAGTGGATTCCAGCTTGATTTTCTCGCGTGCGCCTTTGGTTGCCATGTTCGGTTCTCCTTAAGCCTGGCCGCGTGCGCGCAGGTCTGCGAGCACGGCATCAATGCCGTTTTTGTCGATCAGGCGCAGGGCTGCACCGGAGACGCGAAGACGCACCCAACGGTTTTCGCTCTCGACCCAGAAACGGCGGTATTGCAGGTTCGGCAGGAACCGGCGCTTGGTTTTGTTGTTGGCGTGGGAAACGTTGTTCCCGACCATGGGCTTCTTGCCCGTTACGTCGCAGACGCGTGCCATGAGGACACTCCGATCATTTTCTAACAGCTGTTTGCCAAGGACCTGACGCGGTATCGCGACAGGCCGTATCTGGCATTTCAGCCTCACCTCGCCAGGATAGGGTGGCGGTAACCCGAATCTTGCTGCGCGGACCAAAGCCAAAGCTCAGTATCCGGGAAATTGCAGCAAAGCCTTGAATTATAGCCTTGGGCGGGAATCGCGTCCATTCGCAGGCGGGTTCCTGCGGTGTCCGTACCCTTCGGCTTACAGATCGTTTTGCTCAAGGAAGCGCTGGGCGTCCAGCGCTGCCATGCAGCCGGTGCCCGCGCTGGTGATGGCCTGGCGGTAAATGTGGTCCTGCACGTCGCCGGCCGCGAAAACGCCGGGCACGCTGGTCATGGTGGCCATGCCTTTCAGGCCCGACTGCGTGACGATGTAGCCGTCCTTCATTTCCAGCTGGCCTTTGAAGATGTCGGTGTTGGGGCTGTGGCCAATGGCGATGAAGCAACCTTTGACCGTCACGTCTTCGGTTGCGCCGGTTTGCACGTTCTTCAAGCGAACGCCCGTCACGCCGGTCTGGTCGCCCAGCACTTCGTCGAGCGTGCTGTGCAGCTTGAGTTCGATCTTGCCAGCGGCCACTTTCTCCATCAGCTTGTCGATCATGATCGCTTCGGCTTTGAACGTGTCGCGGCGGTGAATCAGGTAGACCTTGCTGGCGATGTTTGACAGGTACAGCGCTTCTTCCACAGCGGTGTTGCCACCACCGACCACGCTGCAGATTTCGTTGCGGTAGAAAAACCCATCGCATGTGGCGCAGCCCGAAACACCCTTGCCCATGAAGGCCTCTTCTGACGGCAGACCCAGGTATTTGGCTGAGGCGCCGGTGGCAATGATGAGCGCGTCGCAGCTGTATTCGCCGCTGTCGCCCTTGAGGACGAAGGGCCGCTGTGAAAAGTCGACGGTGTGGATGTGGTCGAACACGATTTCGGTCTTGAAGCGCTCGGCATGCGCCAGAAAGCGCTGCATGAGATCGGGGCCTTGCACACCCTCCACGTCGGCGGGCCAGTTGTCCACTTCGGTGGTGGTCATGAGCTGACCACCCTGGGCAATACCGGTGATGAGCACGGGGTTCAGGTTGGCGCGTGCGGCATACACAGCGGCGGTGTAACCGGCGGGGCCTGAGCCGAGAATAAGAACTTTAGTATGCTTCATGGTGCAAGCCCCGATGGTGACAGGGGGTGATTGGTTTAGAGTGTTGAGATAAATGGTTGCTGCCAACGCCATTCAAACCATCCTGGTGAGGGATGGGGGTCGGTATCTGTGAGGCATTGTATGAAACAGAGCTGCTTATGCCGCCTGATCTGAGGAATAACGTATGTCCATACTGTCCAATCTGGATTTGATCCGCCGGGTTCCCCTGTTTTCAACCTTGACGCAAGCGCAGGCTGAGTCGGTGGCTGACGCTGTGATCAAGCGCCGCTTCAAGCGCGGCGAGTGCATTGTTGAGCAAGGTAAAAAGTCCAATTTCTTGGCGATTGTGTTGACGGGGCGGGCCCGTGTGGTGACCACGGATGCGCGTGGTCGCGAGGTGATTTTGGCCACCATGAACCCGGGTGACTATGTGGGCGAAATGAGCTTGATCGACAACCAGCCGCACTCGGCCACGGTGCGTGCCGAGGTGCAAACCGACGTGCTGATTCTGGGGCGCCCCGAATTTGCCCGCTGCCTGCCTGAAAACACCTCAATGGCCTACGCGGTGATGAAGGGCCTGGTGCAGCGTCTGCGCCACGCCGACCGCAAGATCGAGTCGTTGGCGCTGATGGATGTGTATGGCCGGGTGGCGAGGGCGCTGCTGGAATTTGCGCAGCCGGGCAAAGACGGGCAGCTGACGATCCGTGACCGGGTGTCGCGCCAGGACGTGGCCAAAATGATTGGCGCCTCGCGGGAGATGGTCAGCCGCGTGATGAAGGATTTGGAAGACCGCGGCTTCATTGAGCTGGCTGAGGACGGCAGCACGATCATCAAGGACCGCCTCAACACGCTGGGCTGAGCGTCTTTTGCTCATGCCCGCTCACCACCCCAAAACACACCCGCTCGGCGTTGCAAAGGCGCGCCGTCCGAGCTGTGGCTGTGCTTTGCGCCTTGATCGGGCGCGTTTTGGGGCGTTGCTCGGACACATCCAAAAAACGCCCAACCTCTGAGCGCTGGCGCGCGCGGGGGTTGGCGTCATCCAGTCAGACGAACGTCATCCGGCGCGGGCGGTCCGGAGGGCCCAAATCCTTGGGTTAAGCTTGCTTCAGGACGACCCCGAAGCTTATGACCTATTCATTGAACACGCTCAACGCCGACCGTGCCAGCGCTGCACCGGCGGGGGTGGCCCGTTTTGCCCAGGAAATCGGTCTGGTGCTGGGCGCGGCAGCCTTGGCTTTTTGGTTGCTGGCCTTGCTCAGCCATTCGCTGGCGGACCCGGCCTGGAGCACCACAGGCACCCTGGCCGAGGCCGGCAATTGGGGTGGGCGGCTGGGGGCGCTGTTGGCCGACGGCAGTTATTACCTGCTCGGTTTTTCGGTGTGGTGGTGCTTTTTCGCTGGTTTGCGGGCCTGGTTGTCGGCCCTGGCCGACTGGATACGGGGTCAGCAAGGCGGCCAGGTGGCTGATGACGGCGCGGCTTCGGGCGTGGACACGCGGTGGGGCCGTTTCTGGAGTCGCCGCAGCGCTTTCTGGGTGGGTTTGGTGTTGTTGCTGGCGGCCAGCACGGTGCTGGAATGGACGCGCATGTACCGGCTGGAAAGCATGCTGCCTGGCCATGCTGGTGGTGTGCTGGGGCATACGCTGGGGATGCTGGCCATGCGCTGGCTGGGTTTCACCGGATCGGCGCTGGCCATGTTGGCGTTGCTGGTGCTCTGCCTGCCCCGTGTTTTCCGTTTTTCCTGGGGCCACTGGGCCGAGGGGGTGGGTTTCGTGCTCGACGGCTGGTTTGAAGCCCGGCGCGAGAAGCGTGAGGCGGTGGAAGACCAGCGCATTGGGGAGCAGGCCGCGCGCGAGCGCGAAGAGGTTGTGAAGGTGGAGCGGGTGGAGATTGAAGAGCACCACCCGATGCCGGTGGTGATCGAGCCGACGCTGGTGGACGTGCCCAAGAGCGAGCGCGTGGCCAAAGAGCGGCAGAAGCCCTTGTTCAGTGAAATGCCCGACAGCAAGCTGCCACAGGTGGATCTGCTGGACAGCGCGCCGCTGAACCAGCCTGGCGTGGACAGCCAGACGCTGGAGATGACCAGCCGCCTGATTGAGAAGAAGCTCAAGGACTTTGGGGTGGAAGTGCGCGTGGTCGCGGCTGCGCCCGGTCCGGTCATCACGCGGTACGAAATTGAGCCCGCCACAGGCGTGAAAGGCTCGCAGATTGTGAACCTGGGCCGCGACCTGGCGCGTTCGTTGTCCCTGGTGTCGATCCGCGTGATTGAGACCATTCCTGGCAAGAACCTGATGGCGCTGGAGCTGCCCAACGCCAAGCGCCAGACCATCAAGCTGAGCGAAATTTTGGGCTCGGCTGTCTACAACGACGCCAAGTCCATGCTGACCATGGGCCTGGGCAAGGACATTGGGGGGCAGCCGATCGTGGCCGACCTGGCCAAAATGCCGCATTGCCTGGTGGCGGGCACCACGGGCTCGGGCAAGTCGGTGGGTATCAACGCCATGATTTTGTCGTTGCTGTACAAGGCCGACGCCAAAGACGTGCGTTTGTTGTTGATCGACCCCAAGATGCTGGAAATGAGCGTTTACGAGGGCATTCCGCACCTGCTGGCGCCGGTGGTGACGGACATGAAACACGCCGCCAACGGCCTGAACTGGTGCGTAGCCGAAATGGAAAAGCGCTACAAGCTCATGAGCAAGATGGGTGTGCGCAACCTGGCCGGTTACAACGTCAAGATCGACGAAGCCAAGGCGCGTGGCGAGATCATTGGCAACCCGTTCAGTCTCACGCCCGAGCAGCCTGAGCCGCTGGAGCGTCTGCCCTACATCGTGGTGGTGATCGATGAGCTGGCCGACCTGATGATGGTGGTGGGCAAGAAGATCGAAGAGCTGATTGCGCGCCTGGCGCAGAAGGCCCGGGCGGCTGGCATTCACCTGATATTGGCCACGCAGCGGCCCAGCGTGGACGTGATCACGGGTCTGATCAAGGCCAATATTCCCACCCGCTTGTCTTTCCAGGTCAGCAGCAAGATCGACAGCCGCACCATCCTGGACCAAATGGGCGCCGAGAGTTTGCTGGGTATGGGCGACATGCTTTATATGCCTTCGGGCACGGGCTTTCCGATTCGTGTGCACGGCGCTTTTGTGAGCGACGACGAGGTGCACCGTGTGGTGGCTTACCTGAAGCAGCAGGGTGGCGAGCCCAACTACATCGACGGCGTGCTGGAAGCCGCTGCAGGCGAAGGCGACGGCAGCGATGTGTTTGGCGAGGGCGGTAGCGGTGGTGGCGAGAAAGATGCGCTGTACGACCAGGCCGTGGAAATCGTCTTGAAGGACCGCAAGGCCAGTATTTCTTATGTGCAGCGCAAGCTGAAAATTGGTTACAACCGGGCCGCGCGTTTGCTGGAAGACATGGAAAACGCGGGCTTGGTGAGCGCGTTGACGTCGAGCGGGCAGCGCGACATTTTGGTGCCCGGGCGCAATGAATGAGGGCGCTATGCAACCTTGTGTGCGCAAACGGCTCTGACAAGTCATGATCAAAACACTGATAACCACCGCCGCGCTCGCCTTGACGGCATTCACAGCGCAGGCCGACGGGCTGAAAGACCTCGAAAAATTCCTGCGCGAAGTCAACAGCGCGCAGGCCAGCTTTACCCAGGTGGTCACCTCGCCCAAGCGCACCGGCGAGACGGTGGCGCGCAGCAAGACGTCCAGCGGGCGTTTTGAGTTTTTGCGGCCCAACCGGTTCCGGTTTGAATACACCAAGCCGTTTGAGCAAACCATCGTGGCCGACGGCCAGACGCTCTGGCTTTACGACGTGGACTTGAACCAGGTAACGGCCCGCAAGCAGCAAGAGGTGTTGGGCAGCACGCCCGCCGCCCTGATTGCCGCGGGTACCGACTTGCGGGCTTTGTCCGAGGTTTTTGATTTGAAAGCCGCGCCTGCACAAGATGGCATGGAGTGGCTGGAAGCGCGCCCGCGCAGCAAGGACGGGCAGTTGCAAAGCGTGCGTGTGGGTTTTCGGCAAGGCCAGCTGACGGCGCTGGAGATTGCGGACAGCCTTGGCCAACGCTCGGTTTTGACGTTCAGCCAGTGGCAGGGCAACGCCCCGTTGACAGCTGAGCGGTTTCGGTTCCAGGCGCCTGCGGGTGCCGACGTGATCCGGCCTTGATCGCAACCGCCCAGCATCTCCGGTTGCCGTGAGCTCAGCCGCACCCCAGCACACGCCCCTGGCCGAGCGCTTGCGCCCGCGCACGCTGGCCACGGTCATCGGTCAGCAGCACCTGCTGGGCCGGGGCATGGCGCTGCGGCTGGCGTTTGAGTCGGGTCAGCCCCACAGCTGCATTCTCTGGGGCCCGCCGGGGGTGGGCAAGACCACCATCGCCCGGCTCATGGCCGATGCGTTTGACGCGCAGTTCATCACCATCAGCGCGGTGCTGGGTGGTGTGAAAGACATCCGCGAAGCGGTGGACAAAGCCGAGGCTGCGCGCGATGGCTTGCACCAGCAGCGCACCATTGTGTTTGTGGACGAGGTGCACCGCTTCAACAAAAGCCAGCAGGACGCGTTTTTGCCCCATGTGGAGAGCGGCTTGTTCACCTTCATTGGTGCCACCACTGAAAACCCCTCGTTTGAAGTCAATGCCGCCTTGCTCTCGCGGGCGGCGGTGTATGTGCTGCAGCCCATGGGCGAGGACGATCTGCGCCAGATCATCGGACGGGCGCAGGCCATCAACGCCGTGCCCCCGCTGCAGGCGGCAGCGGCCGATCGCCTGATCGCCTACGCCGACGGCGATGCCCGCCGCCTGCTCAACACACTGGAAACCCTGGCCGTGGCCGCCGGGCGCGAAAAACTGGCCGAGGTCACCGATGACTGGCTGCTGCGCGTGTTGGGCGAACGCATGCGCCGCTATGACAAGGGCGGCGAGCAGTTCTACGACAACATCAGCGCGCTGCACAAAAGTGTGCGCGGCTCCGACCCGGACGCAGCACTCTACTGGTTTGTGCGCATGCTCGACGGCGGGGCCGATCCCCGCTATCTGGCGCGCCGCTTTATCCGTATGGCGAGCGAAGACATTGGCCTGGCCGATCCCCGAGCGCTGCGCTTGGCGCTGGACGCTGCCGAGGTGTACGAGCGCCTGGGCACGCCCGAGGGTGAGTTGGCCCTGGCCGAGTGCGTGGTGTATCTGGCGGTGGCACCCAAGTCCAACGCGGTCTACAAAGCCTTTAACGAGGCCAAGGCGTTTGTGAAAAAAGACGGCACCCGTCCGGTGCCGATGCACCTTCGCAATGCGCCCACCCGGCTCATGAAGCAGCTCGACTATGGAAAAGGCTACCGCTACGCCCACGACGAGGCCGATGGCTTCGCGGCTGGCGAAAATTACCTGCCCGAAGGCATGGCCGAGCCGGGGTTTTACCGTCCGGTGGAGCGCGGGCTGGAGATTCGTATTGCCGATAAGCTGCGTGAGCTCAAAAAACTGAACGATCACAAAAACTAATGAAAGACCAATCGCGCTGATGCAGGGCGGTTTGAAATCTGGAAATCAGGGTAAACCCGCGTGTGATAAGGGGTTACACGCATGGGGCCTCTCAAATCGCCTCGCTACAATCCGGCACCAACCCGCAGTCTGTCCTGTCCCAAGGTCGAGCCTGGCGGGTTTTTTGCTAAGTTGAAACAGGCCAGTCCGGGCAGTCCGCCCGCGCCTGTCAAAAACACGGAGAAACTTCATGGAAACCTTGCTACAGCAGATCATCAACGGTCTGGTGCTGGGCAGCATGTACGCGCTGGTGGCCCTCGGGTACACCATGGTCTACGGCATCATCGGACTCATCAACTTCGCGCACGGCGATGTGTTGATGATCGGCGCGCTCACGAGCTGGACCATCATTGCCGGTATGCGCGAGTCCATGGTGGGCGTGCCCGGCTGGTTGATGCTGCTGATGGCCACCATCATTGCCATGGTGGTGTGTGCGGCGCTGAACTTCACCATCGAGAAGCTGGCCTACCGGCCGTTGCGCAACTCATCACGCCTGGCCCCGCTGATCACAGCCATTGGTATGTCGCTGCTGTTGCAGACGCTGGCCATGATCATCTGGAAACCCAACCCTAAGTCGTACCCGTCCATGCTCTCAAGCGAGCCGTTTCACCTGGGTGGTGCGGTGATTTCGGTGACGCAGGTGACCATCCTGGCCGTGACGGCGATCACCCTGGCTTTCCTGATGTGGCTGGTCAACCGCACCAACCTGGGCCGGGCCATGCGTGCCACGGCTGAAAACCCCCGCGTGGCAGCCCTCATGGGCATCAAGCCCGACGTGGTGATTTCCGCCACCTTCATCATCGGCGCCATGCTGGCGGCCATTGCGGGCGTGATGTGGGCGTCCAACTACGGCACGGTGCAACACGCCATGGGCTTCATGCCCGGCCTGAAGGCGTTTGTGGCCGCGGTGATGGGCGGCATTGGCAACCTGGCGGGCGCCGTGGTCGGCGGCATTGCGCTGGGTCTGATCGAGTCGCTGGGCGCCGGCTACCTGGGCAAGCTCACGGGCGGTGTGCTGGGCAGCCAATACACCGACATCTTTGCCTTCATCGTGCTGGCGATCGTGCTGACCCTGCGTCCTTCGGGTCTGCTGGGCGAGCGTGTGGCAGACCGAGCCTGAGCAGGAGCGCACCATGATGAATTCCAAAATTGGAAAACTGATCGTCTTTTTGCTGGCCGCCGCAGCGCTGCTGCTGTTGCCCATTCTGTTGCAATCCACGGGCAGCAACTCGTGGGTTCGCATTCTGGACATCGCGCTGCTGTACGTGCTGCTGGCGCTGGGCCTGAACATTGTGGTCGGCTACGCCGGTCTGCTCGATCTGGGTTACATCGCGTTCTTCGCGGTGGGGGCCTACATCTTTGCCCTGCTGGGATCGCCCCATCTGGCTGACACCTTCCCGGCCATCAAGGCCATGTTCCCCAACGGCCTGCACTACAGCATCTGGTGGGTGATGATTTTGGCGGCGGTGGTGGCGGGTATCGTGGGCATGATCCTGGGTGCGCCCACGCTCAAGCTGCGCGGCGATTACCTGGCCATCATCACACTGGGTTTCGGCGAAATCATCCGCATCTTCCTGCTCAACATGGACCGTCCGGTGAACATCACCAACGGGCCCAAGGGCATCAGCCAGATCGACACCATTTCGGTGTTCGGTCTCGACTTGGGCAAGCGCCTGACCATTGGTGACTACACCTTCCAGCCCGTCACGCTGTACTACTATCTGTTCCTGTTCTTCGTGGTGCTGGCGGTGATCATTTCTTACCGCCTGCAAGACTCGCGCATTGGCCGTGCCTGGATGGCGATTCGGGAAGACGAAATCGCCGCCAAGGCCATGGGCCTGAACACCCGCAACCTCAAGTTGCTGGCGTTCGGCATGGGGGCCTCGTTCGGTGGCGTATCGGGCGTGCTGTTTGCGTCGTTCCAGCGTTTTGTGTCGCCCGAATCGTTCTCGCTGATGGAGTCGGTGATGGTGGTGGCCATGGTCGTGCTGGGTGGCATTGGGCACATTCCGGGCGTGATTTTGGGCGCCTTGCTGCTGGCTGGCCTGCCCGAGCTGCTGCGCCATGTGGCCCACCCCCTGACGGAGTTGACCGATGGCCGACTGGCCCCTGAAATCTTGCGCCAGCTGTTGATTGCGCTGGCCATGGTGGTGGTGATGCTGATCCGGCCCAAGGGCCTGTGGCCGGCGCCCGAACACGGCAAGTCCTTGACCAAATGAGCGGAGTTGCTGATATGTCTGAAACCATTCTCAAGGTGGCCAACGTTTCCAAGCGTTTTGGCGGCCTGCAAGCCCTCAGCGATGTGGGCATGGAAATCAAGCGCGGTCAGGTATATGGCCTGATCGGTCCCAACGGCGCCGGCAAAACCACCTTTTTCAACGTGCTCACCGGCCTGTACACGCCCGACAGCGGCACCTTTGAGCTGGCGGGCAAGCCCTACACGCCCTCGGCCGTGCACGAAGTCGCCAAAGCGGGTATCGCCCGCACCTTTCAGAATATCCGGCTGTTTGCCGAGATGACGGCGCTGGAAAACGTGATGGTGGGGCGGCACGTGCGCACCCATTCCGGGCTGATTGGTGCGGTGCTGCGCACACCGGGTTTCAAGCGCGAAGAGGCCGAGATCACCGCTCGCGCCCGCGAGTTGCTGGAATACGTGGGCATCAGCAAGTTTGCGGACTACAAGTCCCGCACACTGAGCTACGGCGACCAGCGCCGCCTGGAAATTGCGCGTGCGCTCGCCACCGACCCCCAGCTGATTGCGCTGGACGAACCGGCTGCCGGCATGAACGCAACAGAAAAAGTGATGTTGCGTGAACTGATCGACCGCATCCGCAACGACAACCGCACCATCTTGTTGATTGAGCACGATGTGAAGTTGGTCATGGGCCTGTGCGACCGCGTGACGGTACTGGACTACGGCAAACAGCTCTCGTCGGGCACGCCCGCTGAAGTGCAGAGCGATCCGAAAGTGATTGAAGCCTATCTGGGCACCGGTGGCGGGTGATCGCTCCCCCCGCGCCGCCTGCGGCGTCACCCCCCAGTGGGCAACATCTGCGGCCCGGCAAAGCCGGTTCCGCGATGTTCTGGGTTGAAGCATTTCGCGCCCGCTAAAGGAACACAAAAGGAATTACGACATGGCGAACACACTTCTCAAAGTCAGTGGCCTGAAGGTCGCTTACGGTGGCATCAAGGCGGTCAAGGGCATCGACCTGGAGGTGCGCGAGGGCGAACTGATTTCGCTCATCGGCTCCAACGGTGCCGGCAAAACCACCACCATGAAGGCGGTCACCGGTTCGCTGGCGTTTGAAGCCGGCGACATTGAGTACCTGGGCAAAAGTATCAAAGGCAAAGGCGCCTGGGATTTGGTGAAACAGGGCCTGGCCATGGTGCCGGAGGGCCGTGGCGTGTTCACCCGCATGACCATCACCGAAAACCTGCAAATGGGCGCCTACATTCGCACCGATAAAGCGGGTATTGCCAACGATATTGAGCGCATGTTTGGCATTTTTCCGCGTCTGCGTGAACGCAAAGACCAGCTCGCCGGCACCATGAGCGGTGGCGAACAGCAAATGCTGGCCATGGCGCGTGCGCTGATGAGTCAGCCCAAGGTGTTGTTGCTGGACGAGCCTTCCATGGGCCTGTCACCCATCATGGTGGACAAGATCTTTGAAGTGGTGCGCGACGTGTCAGCCCAGGGCGTGACGGTGCTGCTGGTGGAACAAAACGCCCAGCGCGCCTTGCAGATTGCCGACCGCGGCTACGTGATGGATTCGGGTGAGATCACCATGACAGGAGCGGGCAAAGATTTGCTGACCGACCCGAAGGTGAAAGAAGCTTATCTGGGGCATTGAACCCCGATCAGAGACAGAGAAGAGGCCCGCATCGCGGGCCTTTTTCTTGATTCAATGCGCCCTTCGGCGCTGTAGCAGCGCCAGTAACCACCTGCGCAGCACCGGGCTGGCGAGTGTGCTGGTGAGTACAAGCAGCGAGCCGAGCGCGCCGATCTGGAGCGCGGCAGACACGCGGTCTGGCGGCGGCGCCACCAGCAGCGGCCACAGGGCGCTGATGGCCACCACCGGCAGTGCAATGGGGGCGATGTCACGCGTGAGCCATTGCCGGTGCATGCCCGGCCAGTGGCGCTGGTGTATCACCGGCACCCACAAGAGCAGGTACAAGGCATTGCAGGCCATCCACACGGGCCCGGTGTGGTTGATACCATGGCGCGCAGCCCAGAACATGGCAGGGGCCAGGGCAGCCAGCAGCAACAACTGGCCCGCGACATGCAGGCCCATTTGTCCCCGGGCGTACAGCAGCAAATAGGGGCACATGGCGAACAGCAGGCAGGCGTTCCCGATGGCATAAAACGCCAGCACGGACTCGGCTGCCAGCGCCAGTTCGCGGTTGCCCGTGAGCAACCACAGTGTGGGACCCGCCAGCACCCACAGCACCCCGGCCACTGGCAGGCACACGACCGCCATGAGCTGCGTGCCCATGCGGTAGAGGCGGTGCACCTCGGTGACATTGCGGGCCGCCTGCAGCACGGACAGACGCGAGAGCAGCACGGTGTTGATGGGCGTGCTGGCCACGAACAACGAATTGGCCACCAGCACCGCGAGGCTGAAGTACCCGAACTGAGCCAGCGACAGCAGCAGCGAGAGGATCAGGCGGTCGACTTGAGTGACGGCGATCCAGAGCGCCGCCGTGGCGCCGGCCGCCGCAGCGAAACGCCAGAGCTCGCGCGTGATGGCAGAGGCAGGCGCAGTGCGCTTGTTTGAGGGCTTCTGAACTGCGGGCAGCACCGCAGCGAGCGACTGGCCGGCATGGCGCCGCATCACCAGCACTTCTAGCACGGCGACGCCCAGCTGGTAGGCAAAGAAGTGCAACGCATCGGTGCCCACGTACATGAACAACGGAATGACCACCAGGAAACGCAAGCTGGCAAAAACGATGTTGAGAACGCCGAGACGGACGAAGTCTTCGGTGCCGGTGAGCACGCTGCGGTAGGCCACGGTGACAAAACGCAGCATCAGCGAACCCGCCATGAGCTGCAGCGCCCAGCGGGTGGATGCCAAGTCCAGCGATTCGATCTTCAGCCATCGGTGCGTGATGAAGCCTGAGGCCAACACCACGGCCAGCAGGCCCGCTGCGCCCACGGCCACCAGCACCTGTTGCACCCGGCGCACGAGCCGCGCGAGCGCAGCCGGATCAAGGCCGCCCGCCCGGTGCCGTGCTGTTTCGCGGGCCAGCGTGGCACCGAGGCCAAGGTCGAGCAACATGAACCAGGTCTGCAGCACCCCGTAGAACGCGATCAGGCCGTAGGTTTCGGCGTCGACAAAGCGCACGTAGGCCACCAGCCCGAGCAGCCCTGCCAGGGCCACGTAGGCATGGCTGACGTAATTCACCAGGGTGTGCCGAGCCAGGGTCATGTTGGCATGTGCCCGATGGAATCGGCGGTCATCTCGGGCGGCTGCCGCTCAGAAAACGCAGGGCGCTGCTGAGGTGCCAGTACAGGTGCCGCAGGTTGCGTCGGCTGGCGTACTGGCCGTCGTGCACGATGCGGCAGGCCGGCTGAACCCGGCACGACAGGCCGGCCTGTCCCAGACGGCGGCACAGGTCAGCGTCCTCGTAATACATGAAATAGCGTTCATCAAAACCGCCCACCGCCTCAAATGCTGCGCGGGGAAACACCATGAACATGCCCGACACCCAGTCGACCACCGCAGGCGTCGTGAACACGGGGTAGTCGGCCTGGTGGCCACGGCGCAGCAGCTTGCGCACCAGATACGCGGCGTTGGGGAAGCGCCGCGCTATGGGCGCTGGCGCGCCGCTGGAGAAAAAGGCGCAGGGCGCGCACACGCCGGTAGCAGGCTGTTGCGCCAGGCTCAGCAATGCTTGCAGGTGACCATCGAGCAGGCGCACATCCGGGTTGACCACCGCAAAGCAATCACCCCGGGCGTGTAGAAAGGCCGCGTTGTGGTTCGCGCCAAAGCCTTTGGGCGTCGGGTTGCGGATCACCCGCACGCTTCGGCCGCTGCGCAACAGGGGCGCCAGAAAGCCTTCGTCTTCCGGAATGTTGAGGGTGATCAGCAACTCGAAGTCGACGTTCATCGGTTGCTGGAGATCTTGCAGCAGGTCGGCCACCAGCGCACCCTGGCCGTGGCTCACGATGGAGATGCTCAGCGGACAATTGGGTGCCACGCTCACGGCTGCGCTCCTGTCGACACCGGCTTGCGTGCCAGCATGAAATGGTCGCTGGCCGAACTGTCGCTTCGGACCAGTTCCAGTTGCAGGTGCCGGCACAAGGTGACCATGAGTTCGGGGTCGAACACATGGTGGTGCAGGCAACGGTTTTCGTGGTTTTTGAGGCTGCGCTCTCGGAAGGCCTCGGGCGAGGGCGAACCGGCGTCCCGCGAGCCGTCGTGTAAAGCCAAAATTTCGGGCAGGTGCGTAAGGTCGTCTTCGCCGACGCCGTGGCGGTGGTCTTCCAGCAGGTGCTCAAAGCGGGTCACCGGCCGGCGGTGGTCAAAATTCGATGCCTGGTTGGGCAGCACCAGCAACAGGTGGCCACCGGGGCGCACGATCCTCAGCCATTCTTCCAGCGCCTTGATCGGATTGGCCACGTGTTCCAGGCAGTTGGACGAGATCACGAAGTCGTAGCGTTCGTTGCCAAGCGCCGGCAGGCTCGACGCTTCGGCGATCCACTGTTTTCCCACCCGGTCCTTGCCATAACGGAAAGGCCGCGCTTCGGTGATGTGCCCTTCCCAGGTCGTCTGTTCTGAAAAGTTGACGCCGTCGAGACCTGCAAGCTCGGGGTAGAGCGGAATGAAAACCTGGAAGGCCAGGCTGGGCCCGCCAATTTCAATCCCGCACTGACCCTTGAGCGCCTGCACATAGTCGGCCGCGCGGGGCAGTTGGCGGCCCCGGTACTTCAGCCGCAGCAGAGGTTGCAGCCAGCTTCTTGGCAACAACTGCCGCACGGCGTATTTGATCCGGGTCTTCATCATGGCGGGTGCTTGGCGTGGTATGGCTGGTGGTCACGCAGCTTTGCGCGAGCGCATCAGGTACTGGCCGATCAGCAGGTTCTTGAAGAGGCCCAGCGACGCGGTGTTCAGCCCCTTGGACAGGGGCCCGAGCAGGCCGCTGCTCTGCTCGATGGCAAGGCTTTGGGTTTGCATGAGCGCCAGGGCCGATTCGCGCGTAAAGAACCGCAGGTGTGTGCGGTCCAGAATACCGCTGTCGGTGTAGCGGAACCGCCCCCGCACCAGCAGGTTGAACAGCACCTGCACATGGCGCACGTTGGGCACGCTGGTGATGAAGGCGCCGCCCGGCTTGAGCTTGGTGCTCAGGCGCTCCACGGTCGCCCAGGGGTCGACCAGGTGTTCCAGCACATCCAGGCACAGGATGCAGTCCACGGACAGGTCGGGTATGTCGTCGAGCGCAGCCTCCACGGGTTTTTCGATCACATGATCGAGCTTGTGGCGGGCCAGGGCGGCGGTGGCGGCAAACGGCTCGATACCGGTGACGCGTTCGCAAAGCCCGCGCTCTTTCAGCAGGGCGCCGGTATTGCCAGCCGAGCAGCCCACGTCGAGAACATGGGGGTAGCGCCGGTCCACCAGCGGCAGGATGTCGGCCCGTGTGGATGTGGCGTAAGTGTCATGGCCAGCGCCGAGGGGCGCGGTGTGGTCAGGCATGAAAGGGTCCGGTTCGTCGCAACAGACCATCGAGCAGGCCACGGTGAATCATGCGCCAGGAGGGCAGGCGTGGCTTGTCAAACAGCAGGTAAAAGCCGTACTTCAGCAACAGGCGCCAGCCATCGGCCAGCTTCCAGTTCAGGGGCAGGCCCGGCTGGCGGTACATCCAGACGGCATTGCGGAACATGTAGTAATGCCGCAGCGCCTGGCGGGTCGGGTAGTGGCGGCCGCGAAAGGCAATCGGCTGGTCGCCCAGGCTGTGGTGCATGTGGGCCGCACACACCCCGTAGCTGGCCAGGCCCATCGCCCCGGCGCGCAAGCCCCATTCGATGTCCACGTAGTCAATGAACAGCTCTTCGCGCATACCACCCACGGCATCAAGCACGGCCAGGGGCATGAGGCAGCCCGAGGCCACCAGGTAGTCCACAGCCACCACCGCGTCCGCTGTCGAGCAGGCCTGGCGTTGGTAGCGCAGGCCATTGATGCGGATGAACGGGGGCGGATTGTCGAGCCGGTCGTCGACGAAGCGGGGGCCGACCGATGCCACCCGTTCACCCTGCTGCGTGCGTTCAATCAGCACCTGCAACAGGCAGGCCACCATGTCGGGCGCGGGGCAGCTGTCCTGGTCGAACAGGATTGCGTGGCCGCAGCGTGCCCGGTCTGCCAGCGCAATGCCCACGTTCTGTGCGGCCGCAATGCCCAGGTTCTGCCCCAGCCGCCGCAGGCTGAGCCGGTGGCTGGACGCCAGGGGTGCGGCCCAGGTTTCCAGGTCGGCACGGGAACCGTTGTCCACCACCACGATCTGCTCGACTTGAGGCGCCAGCGCGTTGACCAGGCGTGTGAGCGCAGGCAGATCGGGCTGGTAGGTCACGACGATGGCACACACCCCGGCAGGGGGTGGGGCCATGAGGGATGGCGGACTATCCGGTGGCAGGTTGCTGGTGGCGCTCATGCGGGAAAAGCCGTGGGCGTGGGGGGCTTGTAGTCGGGCACATGGCGCCTCAGCACCCGCCGAACCTCGGCGCCCGGGGTGGTGTCGGACAGTTGGCGCAATTCGTTGAGCACCGGCTCCAGGTCGTTCCAGTTCAGCCAGGCTTCGTGCGCACGGCAGACCTTGGGATGCCGGGTGGGCTGGGCGTCGCTGCTGATGAGCAGTTCTTCAAACAGTTTCTCGCCAGGCCGCAGGCCGGTGAATGCCAGCTCGATGTCGCCTTCGGGATTGTCTGCATCCCGCACCGTGAAGCCCGAGAGATGGACCATGAGGCGTGCCAGGTCCTGAATGCGCACCGGGTCGCCCATGTCGAGCAGGTAGACAGGGCCTGGCTCGGCCGAGTCGGCCGACATGGCGGCGGCCTGAATCACCAGCTGGGCTGCTTCGGGAATGGTCATGAAGTAGCGCGTGATGTCGGGATGGGTCACCGTGACCGGCCCGCCATTCTGGATTTGCTGCCGGAACTTGGGGATCACGCTGCCCGAAGAGCCCAGCACGTTGCCAAAGCGAACCATGGAAAAGCGCGTGGGGGTGCCTGTGGACAGCCCTTCGCGAGCCAGTGCCTGCACCACCATTTCAGCCAGTCGTTTGGTGGCCCCCATCACGTTGGTGGGGCGCACGGCTTTGTCGGTGCTGATGAGCACCACGTCCTGAACCCCGGCACGCAAGGCGGCCCGGGCCACATTCAGCGTGCCCAGCACATTGTTGCGAATGGCGGCCACCGGGTTGTCTTCCACCAGGGGCACATGCTTGTACGCTGCCGCGTGGTACACGGTGTCGGGCCGGTGCGTCTGCATCAGCTCGGTCATGCGGTTTTCATCGCGCGCATCGGCGAGCAAGGGAGTCAGCTGCAGCGTGGTGGGTTTGTCGTCGGCGGCCTGCCGCAGGCCTTCCAGGTCTTCCACAACCGCGTACAGCGCATATTCGTTGAGTTCGACGAGCACCAGCTGCGCTGGGTGCTGCGCCACGATCTGGCGGCACAGTTCGCTGCCAATGGAGCCGCCCGCGCCGGTGACCATGACGGTCTTGCCGGTGATGTTGCGGGCCATCAGTTGGGCGTCTGGTGGCACCGGGTCGCGCCCCAGCAGGTCTTCCAGCGACACCTCGCGCAGCTGGTCGGCGTCTACCCGGCGGTGGGCCAGATCGGCCAGCCGGGGCAGGGTGCGCACCCCGACGCGGGCGCGGTTGAGCAGTTTCACGATCTCGGTACGGCGTGCCCGCGATACCGAGGGCAGCGCCAGCAGCACGTCGCGCACGCCGTGGATCTGCACCTGGGCTTCGATCGCCGCCGGGTTGTAGACCAGCTGGCCCATGATGCGCCCGCCCTGCAGGCTTGGGTTGTCGTCTAGAAAGCCCACCACGCGCATGCTGGTCCGGGCGAGCGATTCGGCGAGCTGGCGCCCGGTATCGCCCGCGCCGTAGATGAATACCGGCACGCGGGTGGCTGGCGAGCGCGCTGGTGCAGGCGTCTCGCTGAGCAGTTCACCCGCGAGGAAACGCGTGGCCCCCACGCACAGCAGCAGCAGCGCCGGCTGCAGCAGGCCGATGGTGCGCGGCACCAGCGGGAAACCGATCACCGTGAACAGCGTGGCGTAGAGCGCGGCGTAGATCGCGATGGCGCCCACCAGGGCACGCAGTGATTCGCGCCCGGCGAAGCGGAACACCGAGCTGTACAGGCCGAACGCCGCCAGCAGGGGCACCGCCAGCACAGGCGAGGCGCCCACCGCCAGCCACTGGTAGTCGTCCAGCGACACCCAGGCCTCGAACCGCAGGCAGATCGACAGCCATGCGGTGATCATGCACAGGCACACATCCAGCGCCACCACCAGCAGGCGTTTGGCGGTGCGCGGCAAGGTCACCAGGCTTTGCGTCGCAGCCTGGCGGGTGGGGGACGGCAGGGCGTCTTCTTTCATGGGTTGGAGTGTACGTTTGGTGTACAGCCTGGGGCGCCGGGGCTCACCGCAAGGGGGCTCAAGACTCGATCGGTGGTGCGAAGTTGCCGCCAGAGCGACGCTTCAATGCGACACGCCCGAGCCTCGCCACACCTGTGCTGCGGTGAGCCAGAGAATCCGCAGGTCGAACCAGAGCGACTGGCGCTGTCGGTATTCGGCATCCAGTTTCACTTTGTCGGGAATGGGCAGTTCGTCGCGCCCGTTCACCTGCGCCCAGCCCGTCAGGCCCGGGCGCAGCGTGTGCACCTGGGCCTCGGTGCGCAGTGCGATCAGGTCGTGCTGGTTGAACAGGGCGGGCCTGGGGCCTACAAAGCTCATGTCACCCTTGAAGATGTTCCACAGCTGAGGCAGTTCGTCCAGGCTGCTTCTGCGCAAAAAATGTCCGATGGGTGTGAGGTATTGGCGGGGGTTTTCAAGCAGGTGGGTGGCGACCGCGGGTGTGTCGGTCCGCATGCTGCGGAACTTGGGCATTCGAAAAATCCGGTTGTCTCGTCCCACCCGGTCAGACCAATAGAGGGCGGGTCCGGGTGCGGTCAACTTGACCAGCAGCGCGACCAGGGCCATGGGAATGGCCAGCAGGAACAAGGCTGCGCAGGCCAGCAACAGATCCATCGCTCTTTTCATGCTCGTTCCGTCGATTCCAGCGCTGCATGGTGTGCTGCGCGGTGTGACTTGTACGCCTGAGCGGTGCGTTGAAGCTCTTCCTCCAGGCTCATCGGTGGTGTCCAGTGCAGCCATTGGCGATTTTTTTCGATATCCACAGCCAGGTCGGCGCAGAGCCGTTGCGCCAGAGCACCTTGCCCTATCCAGCGCAAACTGTTTTCAAGCCATGGTTGCGGGATGGGCACCAGACGCGCTGGGCGCCCAAGGGCTTGGCCAATGGCGCGCAGCAAATGGGTTGTAGAAACGTCTGCGCCGTCGCTGACCAGAAACGTCTGGTTGCCTGCGGCGGGGTGTCTTGCACACAGCTCCAGAAAGTGGGTCAGATTGCTCAGCCCCACCAGGCTGCGGCGGTTGTTGATGGCACCCAGGGGCAATGGAATGCCGCGGTCAACCCAGGCCATCATGCGCAAAAAATTGGCTTTCACACCAGGCCCGTACACCAGGGGCGGCCGCACGATCACGACCTCCAGGCCCGTCTGCCTGGCGACCTGTCGCAGACCGTCCTCGGCTTCCTGTTTGCTGATGGCGTAAGCGTCTGTGGCGCAGGCGGGGTCATCGGCCTGAAAGGCGTGCCCTGGCGCAGTCCACTCGCCATGGACCTTGATGGAGCTGAGAAAAACGAACCGCTTCACGCCACATTGCGCGGCCATGGTGGCCAACTGCACGGTCAGGTCGGTGTTGGTACGGCGGTAGGCGGCCAACGGCGATAGGTCTTGGTCGTTGAGCCTGTGCACGCGTGCAGCGGTATGCACGATCGCATCACACCCGCGCATGGCCGCCCTGAGAGCGCTGCTATCGCTCAGGTCGGACTGCAGCTGTTGCAGCAACGGCTGCCCCGCAGATGAGGCGGGCGCCGAGCGCTGTTGCGCGACCACTTCGTGTCCGGCTGCCAAAAAAGAGGCGCTTGCGCTGCGGCCAACGAATCCGTTGGCGCCTGTGATCAAGATGCGCATGGCAGAGTGGATCGGTTCGGCTGTTCCAGTGCAACCCCTTGTGGGCTGATGGCCTGGCGTGTGAAGGGTGTGAAAGATCCGGCAGGCACTCGCCGGGGTGGGTGGCCGCGGCACTTTGCTTGCGATTTTTGCTTGCGAGGGCTGGCCGGCGCTCACTATAAGTGAGTCTGTGCGCCCGTTTCGTGAAACATGCCCCGGTGGTTCAAACCCTGGGTGTTGGGTGTGACGTATGTTGTGTGGCTCCCTCCTTTCAAAAAGAGGGCATTGCCAAGCCAGACAACTAAAATGTGAAGTTTTGCGTGAAGCCTGCCCGGGTGCCCCTGGGTACCGCAGGCGCGCCCCGATCTGCCCGCTGGGCTACCCACCTGCTCTTTTTATGTCCCAAGCCACACCCAACAGCCCTGCCGCCGACACCCCTGTGACCGGTGCCCACCCCGCGTTTGATGACAACCAGTTGATCGTCGAGCGCCGCGAAAAGCTCAAGGCCATGCGCGAGGCGCAGCAGCAAGGCAAGGGCGTGGCATTTCCGAACGACTTCAAGCCGTCGGACAAAGCCGCCGAGCTGTTTGCCCTGCACAGCGAAGCCACCAAGGAAGGCCTGGAGGCCAACCCCTCGCGCGCCAGTGTGGCCGGTCGCATGATGCTCAAGCGGGTGATGGGCAAGGCCAGTTTTGCCACACTGCAAGATGCGTCGTTTGGCCCGTCGGGTGGTCGCATCCAGATCTACCTGAACAACGACAGCGTGGGCGAAGAGCTGCACAACGCGTTCAAGCACTGGGACCTGGGCGACATCGTGGCCGCTGAAGGCGTGCTGTTCAAAACCCGCACCGGCGAGCTGACCATCCACGCTGACAAGATCCGCCTGATCACCAAGAGCCTGCGCCCGCTGCCCGACAAGTTTCACGGTATTCACGACCAGGAAATCAAGTACCGCCAGCGCTATGTGGACCTGATGACCGACGAGAGCGCCCGCAAGCGTTTCATCACGCGCAGCCAGGCCCTGTCCAGCATCCGCGAATACATGGTCAGCCACGGCTTTCTGGAAGTGGAAACGCCGATGCTGCACCCCATTCCCGGCGGTGCCAACGCCAAGCCGTTCAAGACGCACCACAACGCGCTCGACCAGGAAATGTTTTTGCGCATCGCGCCTGAGCTGTACCTGAAGCGCCTGCTGGTGGGCGGTTTTGACCGCGTGTTCGAGATCAACCGCAACTTCCGCAACGAAGGCATCAGCGTTCGCCACAACCCCGAGTTCACCATGATGGAGTTCTACGCGGCGTATTGGAACTACCACGACCTGATGGACTTCAACGAGCAGCTGATCCGCCACGTGGTGCAGCAGGTGCACGGCGACACGCCGCTGACCTACAACGGCAAGCCGGTGGACGTGTACTCGCCGTTCGAGCGCCTGACGATCCGCGAAGCGATCTTGAAATACACCGAGGCGGGCGAGGGCGTGGACAGCGCCGAGTGGCTGATACCGGCGCTGCGCAAGCTGGGCATGACCGAAGCCAAGCACCAGCTCAGCACGCGCAGCCTGGCCAGTTTGCAGGTGCTGTACTTTGAAGAGACGGTGGAAGAGAAGCTCTGGAACCCGACCTTCATCATGGAGCACCCCACCGAAATCTCGCCGTTGGCGCGCGCCAACGACGACCGTCCCGAAGTGACTGAGCGCTTTGAGCTTTACATCACCGGGCGCGAGTTTGGCAACGCGTTTTCTGAGCTGAACGACGCCGAAGACCAGGCCGCGCGCTTTCACGCCCAGGTGTCGGCCAAGGACGGCGGCGACGAAGAGGCCATGTATTACGACGCCGACTTCATTCGTGCGCTGGAATACGGCATGCCCCCGGCCGGCGGCTGCGGCATTGGCATTGACCGTTTGATGATGCTGCTGACCGACAGCCCCAGCATCCGCGACGTGATTTTGTTTCCGGCGCTCAGAAGAGAGTCGTGATCAAAAATTCAGCGTCTGGATGCTCTTGCGCTTGTCGTTGCGCAGTTCGTCCAGGCTGTTGCGCAGCCAGTCCAGGTGGGCTTGTGCGTCTTGTTGCAGGTCTTGGCCCTCTGCCGGCAGCAGGGCCAGCACCACTTTAAAACGCAGGGTGGCGCCCACGGGCAACTGCGACGACGGGCGCAGACCGCCCGCCACGATGCTGGTGGCGGCTGCCACCGCTTGCGCGGCCCGCACAGGGCCTTCCATCAACAGCATGAAGCTGCGGTTGTCCACCCGGGCAGCGGTGTCCACGTCGCGCGCCACCGAGCGCAGCAGCGAGCCGGTGAGCACCAGGGCGCGGTCGGCCACTTCCCGGCCGTGTTCTTGTTCAAATCCGGTGTGGTTGTCCAGGTCGATCAGCAGCAGCGCCGTTTGGTGCTTGTAGCGCTGGGCCCGCACCAGGCTGTCGTGCAGGCGCAGCATGCCGTTGTGGCGGTTGGTCAGGCCGGTGAGCGGCTCGGTCAGCGCAAGGGCCTTGGCGCGGGTCTGTGCCTCGTGTTGCATGGACGACCGTTGCAGCAAGCCATAGATCAGCAGCGGCGCTTCAATGGCGGCGGCGATCACCATGCCGTATTGCGACAGGAAGCCCGACGACATCAGGCCGAAATTGCGCAAGATCGGCACTGTGCCGGCCACCAGCACCGGCAAAATGCCCAGTGCAATCCAGCGCACCCAGCGGTCGCCCGTGCGCCAGGCGGTCCAGAGCATGGCGTACACCAACACCATGGTCAGCGCGCCGGTGGCGGTAATGGCTTGCAGCGTCCAGGCGGAGGGCCTGACCACATCCCAAGCCGTCAGCAACACCAGCAGGCCCGCCAGGGTAAGGGAAAGCCGGTCAAGGCCTTGCCCGATGCGCCGGGGCTGCACCACATGGCGCACAAACAGCAAGCCCACCACCGCCACCAGGGGCAGCAGCACAAATTCGGCCATGCCGTTCCAGTGGGCGGAATGGGGCCACAGAAACTGTCCGCCCACCCCCAGCGAAGCAGCCAGCGCCAGGCCCAGCACCGAAATGTAGACCGCGTAGCTGCCAAAACTCAGGTCGCGAAACACCAGGGAATTGGCCACCGCCACCACTGTCAGCAAAAAAGCCATGCCGAAATAGGCACCCAGCATGAACTGCTGTTGAATGCGCATTTCGCGCAGCGCGCTGTGGCGGTGCACAAACAGCTCGCCCGAGAACGGCACCCGGGCATGTTGAATGCGCACCCAGTAGGTCACGGGGGCATCGGCCCGCGTATCGAGTGCAAACACCGGGTAGCGGTCGGGCGAAGCCCAGTCGCGCACGGCCATGCTGTCGCCCGCGTGCTGCGCGTGCCAGCTGCCGTCGGGGTGCTGGTAATACAAGCTGATCAGGTCTGTGCCCGAATGCGTCAGCTCCAGTTCCCAGTGCGAACCGGTGTCTTGCACCCAGGCGTCAAACCGCACCCAGAGCGCCGCTTGTGGGCCGATGAGCAAGCGGTGCTTGGGGCTGCGCACCGCAAACGGCAGGCTCGCCTGGCTTTGGGCCACCTCGGGTGCGGTCAGCTGGCCGCTGGGGTCCACCCAGAAGAGGCTACGCTGCGCCAGTGGCACACTTTTTTGCGCGCTGTCCAGCACCACCGTGGGCAGCGTCAGGCTGCTGGGCGCGCTGGTGGCCTGCGCATGGGGCGTGCCCAAAGCCATCAGCCCAACCCATACCAACAAGCTGAGAAGCTGGCCCCAGTGCCGCCGCATGGCCCTGAAGCTGGTGGGTGGGGAGCTGAGAAAGATAGGCATCAGCCATTTTGGCTTGCACGGGCCTCCGTTCCTCGGACAAAACCGACGGTTCAGCGCCTGAGTGGCGGAGTGGCTGAGTCTGGCCAATACAGCAAAAAGCCCCGGCGAATCCATCCGCCGGGGCTTTTGAGTTTGAGCGCCTCAGAGGCGTCAGGCGAACTCGGCCAATGCCTTGCGCATTTTCTTCATGGCCGCCACCTCAATCTGGCGCACCCGCTCGGCGCTCACGCCGTATTCGGCCGCCAGCTCGTGCAGCGTCATGCCGCCTGAGCCGTCGTCGTTCACCTTGAGCCAGCGCTCGGTCACGATGCGGCGTGAGCGTTCGTCCAGCTCGCTCATGGCGTGCGCCACGCCTTCGGTGGCCAGGGCGTCGCGCTCGGCCGACTCCAGCACCGCCGTGGGCTCGTGGGTGGCATCAGCCAGGTAGGCAATGGGGCCGAAGCTGTCTTCGCCGTCGTCGCTCGGGCCGGGGTCCAGCACCACGTCGCCACCCGACAGGCGGGTTTCCATCTCGCGCACTTCTTCCGGCTTCACCTTCAGTTCACGCGCCATCACGCCCACCTCGGTGTCCGACAGCACATCGCGGTGCGTGTCACCGTCCAGCGCATCGGCACGAAAGCCCTGCTTGCGCGAGCGCAGGTTAAAAAACAGCTTGCGCTGCGCCTTGGTGGTGGCCAGCTTCACCATGCGCCAGTTTTTCAGGATGTATTCGTGGATCTCGGCCTTGATCCAGTGCATGGCGTAGCTCACCAGGCGCACGCCCTGGTCGGGGTCGAAGCGTTTCACGGCCTTCATCAGACCCACGTTGCCTTCCTGGATCAGGTCGCCGTGCGGCAGGCCATAGCCCAAGTACTGGCGGGCAATCGACACCACCAGCCGCAGGTGCGACATCACCAGCTGGCCCGCAGCGTCCAAGTCGTTGTGGTCGCGCAGGCGCCGGGCGGCGCCCTGTTCCTCTTCCAGCGTCAGCAGCGGCATGCGGTTGACCGCAGAAATATAGGCATCCAAGTTGCCCAGCGGCGGCATCGTGAGCGAGCGGCTGGCCCAAGGGCTGGCCACGGCCAGGGTGGCGGTGGGCAAGGCGGCGGGAGCAAGTGATACGGACATGTGAAGAACCCTCCTCAGGTTGGCTTTCATAAATATTAGCACTCTCTATGAGTGAGTGCTAATTGAATAGTTCCATGGGCTTGATATGGCTGGGCTTTGCGCGGGTGTCGATGCGGCGTGCACGGCGCCGGGCTTTACTGGACAGCTTCAATGCTTTCATATACTGTACGCATAAACAGTATTTAACGTCAACATGCAACCCGCCACCGTCCCTTTGGCCTCGCCGGTCCACAACGCGCCCCACCCGGTGCCAGCCCCGGGTGCGCTCGCCAGCGGCCTGCCTGCTGCTGTGGCCGCAGCGCTGTGGCGCGGTGACCAGTTGGGCGCGCCTGTGGCCGCCACCCTGTCCAGCGGCTTTGCTGCGCTGGACGCGGTGTTGCCCGGCGGTGGCTGGCCCTGCCATACCGTCACCGAAATTCTGGCGCCGCAAAGCGGCATGCTGGAATGGCGGCTGCTGGGGCCGCTGCTGCGTCAGGTGTGCGCCGCTGGGCGCAGTGTGGTGCTGGTGGGCCCGCCGCGTCCGCCGCACCCGCCCGGTTTGCGCTGGGAAGGCATCAGCGAGCGCCAGCTGGTCTGGGTGCAAACCGAGACGCCGGCCGAGCGCCTGTGGGCCACCGAGCAGCTGGTCAGGGCCAACGCCTTCGGTGCCGTCATTGCTTGGCTGCCGCAGGTGCGGGCCGAGCAGGTGCGCCGCTTGCAGGTGCTGGCGGCGGGCTGTGCCGGCCCAGTGTTTCTGTGCCGGTCTGCCTCGGCGGCACAAGAGTCGTCGGCCGCGCCGCTGCGCCTGCTGGCCCGCGTGGGGCCTGACTGGGCCTTGCGGGTCGAGGTGTTCAAGCGCAAAGGCCCGCCACTGGGCAGCACGCTGCATTTGCCGTCTGTGCCCGGTGGCCTGCAGACCATTTTGACGCCGCGCCTGAAACAGCCCAGCGCGTTGCTGCCCAGCGACCAGCCCCGGGACGCTGCGCCTACCCCCACCCCAAAGGTCGACCATGTTGTGGTCAGCGCTCCGGCTCCCAGCGCCCGACGACACCGCCTTGCCCACTGACGCGGCGCTGCAGACGCTGGCACTCTGGGCGCTTCAATTCACGCCCCGCGTTGCTGTCGCTGACGAAGCCGTGGTCATGGAGCTGGCGGCGAGCGTGCGCCTGTTTGGGGGCCAGCGCGCGCTGCGCGAGCGCGTGCAAGCCGAAGGCGCCGAACTGGGTGTGGGCCAGCTGGCCTGGGCGCCCAACAGCCTGGCCGCGCTGGCGCTGGCACGCGCCGGGGTTGAAAACGGCCTGCAACAGCCGCTGGACGCCCTGCTGGACGCCCTGCCCATGGACACGCTCAGTGCCGTGCGCCCGCACCGCCTCACGCTGTCGCACATCGGCTGCAGCACCCTGGGCGACGTGCGGCGGCTGCCGCGCGGCGGTGTGGCCCGCCGGTTTGACAAACAGTTGCTCGCCGCGCTCGACCGGGCTTACGGCAGAGCGCCTGAAGTGCATGCCTGGATCGAGCTGCCCGAGCACTTTGCGCAGCGCCTGGAGCTGATGTTTCGGGTGGACGACGCGCCGGCCCTGCTGTTTGGCGCGCGCCGCCTGCTGCTTTCGCTGTGCGGCTGGCTGGCCGCGCGCCACAGCGGCACCACCGCCTTCACCCTCCGCTGGGCGCACGACGCCATGCGCGCCAAGTCCGCAGGCGAGGGCGGCAGCATCACCATACGCACCGCCGAGCCCACACGCCAGCTTGATCACCTCTGCCGCCTGCTCGCCGAACACCTGGCCCGGGTGGAGCTGCTGGCCCCGGTGGGCGACTTGGAACTGGTGGCCGACGCCGTGGTGCCGCTGGAAGAAAAAAGCGCTTCGTGGCTGCCCGACGAAGCCGAAGGCCGCGAGCCGCTGCACCTGGTGCTGGAACGCCTGGCCGCTCGCCTGGGGCCGCAGCGCGTGCTGCGCCCGGTGCTGTGTGAAGACCATCGCCCCGAATGGATGTGCCGCTGGCAAACGGCACCCGAACCCTTGCCCCGCAAGCCCGTGGCGGGCAACGGGCTGCCGCAGCCCGGCTTCATCTTGGCGGCGCCGATCAAGCTGCTGGTGCGCGCCCACCGGCCTTATTACCAGGGTGAACTTCAATTGCTCGCCGGCCCGCAGCGGGTCGAGGGCGGCTGGTGGGACCGCGACGAGTCCGTGGGGCAGATACGCAACGTGGTGCGCGACTACTGGGTGGCGCAGTCGGCACACGCGGGGGTGTTGTGGGTGTTTCAGACGCGGTTGGACGAGGCGCCAGCGTGGTTTCTCCATGGAGTATTCGCTTGATTGACTCCCCCCCGCCGCGCTGCGCGCGACCCCCTCAAGGGGGCGGCACTGGCCGTCCGGCAAAGCCGGCCCGACGGCGCCCTGGGGGGCTTCCCCTCTGCTCGGTACGCATCCCTCCCCGTGGTGCGCTTGCCCCCATCCCAACCTTCCCCCAGAGGGGGAAGGAGCAAGGCATTGAAGCCCATCCTCGCCCGGAGCACATGACTGACCCCTTCCCCCTCTGGGGGAAGGCAGGGATGGGGGCCCGCCTGCGAGGGTGCCCACCATGACGCCACAACCCGCTGGCATTCCCGCCTACGCCGAGCTGCTGTGCCTGTCCAACTTCAGTTTCCTGCGCGGTGCCAGCCGGCCCGAAGAGCTGGTGGAGCGTGCCCAGGCGCTGGGATACACCGCGCTGGCGCTCACCGACGAGTGCTCGCTCGCTGGCATCGTGCGCGCCCACGTGGCGGCCAAAGCGCATGGCCTGAAGCTGCTGGTGGGCAGCCAGTTTCAGGTGGTGTGTGACGCGCCGTTCACCCTCGTCGTGCTCGCCACCAACCTCAACGGCTACGGCAACTTGTGCGAATTCATCACCCGCCTGCGCCGCACGGCGCCCAAGGGCACCTACCGCCTCACGCTGAACGCCATCAGCGCCGACGCACTGACCGACTGCCTGGTGATTGCCGTACCACAGCGCGGCAGCACGCAGGATCAGATTGACGCTGTGGCGCGCTGGCTGTTGCAGCATTTCGTGGGCCGCTGCTGGCTCGGCGTGGAGCAGCTGCGCCTGATAGACGACGAAATGCGCCTGCACCGGCTGCGCCAGAGCAGCGAGCTCACCGCCGTGCCGCTGGTGGCCGTGGGCGACGTGCACATGCACCTGCGCTCGCGCAAGGCGCTGCAAGACGTGCTGACCGCCACCCGCCTCGGCCAGCCGCTCACCGCCTGCGGCCAAGCGCTCGCGCCCAATGCCGAGCAACGCCTGCGCTCGCGCCTGGCGCTGGCGCAGTGTTACCCCGAGCCCTTGCTGGCCGAGACACTGAAGGTCGCCGAGCGCTGCCACTTTTCGCTCGACGAACTGGCCTACCAATACCCCAGCGAAGTGGTGCCGCCGGGCGAAACGCCGGCCAGCTACCTGCGCCGCCTGGCCTACGAGGGCATGGGCCGGCGCTGGCCCGCGGGTGCGTCAGACCAGGTGCAGCAGCAGGTCGAGCACGAGCTGACGCTCATTGGTGAGCTGGGTTACGAGCACTACTTTCTCACCGTCTACGACATCGTGGCCTTTGCCCGCTCGCAACACATCTTGTGCCAGGGCCGTGGCTCGGCGGCCAACAGCGCCGTGTGCTACTGCCTGGGCATCACCGAAGTGGACCCGGCGCGCACCGCAGTGCTGTTTGAGCGCTTCATTTCCAAAGAGCGCAACGAGCCGCCTGACATCGATGTGGACTTTGAACACGAGCGGCGCGAAGAAGTGATCCAGTACCTTTACGCCAAATACGGCCGCGAACGCGCCGCGCTCACCGCCACCGTCATCAGCTACCGCCCGCGCAGCGCCCTGCGCGACGTGGGCAAAGCGCTGGGCTTTGCCGAAGCCACCCTGGACAAGCTCGCGCGCGAGCTCTACTGGCGCGACGGGCGCCAGGCCATCGAGCCCGAGCGCCTGCGCGAAGTGGGCCTTGACCCCGACAGCCTGGCCGTGCGCCAGCTGCTCGTGCTCACCGGTCAGATCATGGGTTTTCCGCGCCATCTGTCGCAGCACACCGGCGGCTTTGTACTCACACAGATGCCGCTCTCGCGCATGGTGCCGATTGAAAACGCCAGCATGGTTGACCGTACCGTCATCGAGTGGGACAAGGACGACCTCGACGCCATGGGCCTCTTGAAAGTGGACGTGCTCGCGCTCGGCATGCTCACCGCCATCCGCAAGTCGCTCGACTTCATCGGCCAGCGCAAGGGCCATGTGTTTCAGATGCAGGACATCCCCGCCGAAGACCCAGGCACCTACGACATGATCTGCGCCGCCGACACCGTGGGCGTGTTCCAGATCGAGAGCCGCGCGCAAATGAGCATGCTGCCGCGCTTGCGCCCGCGCTGCTTTTACGACCTGGTGATTGAAGTGGCGCTGGTGCGGCCAGGCCCCATTCAGGGCGGCGCGGTGCACCCCTACCTGAACCGCCGCCAGGGCAAAGAACCCATCGACTACCCCAAAGGTCTGGACGCCGCCCTCCACCGCACGCTGGGCATCCCTGTGTTTCAAGAGCAGTGCATGCAGATCGCCATCATTGCCGCCGGCTTCACGCCCGGCGAAGCCGACGGCCTGCGCCGCGCCATGGCCGCCTGGAAGCGCAAGGGCGGCCTGGGCCAATATGAGGACCGCCTGCTCAGCGGCATGGCCGAGCGCGGCTACGAGCCCGACTTTGCGCAGCGCGTGGTCGAGCAAATCAAAGGCTTCTCCAGCTACGGCTTTCCCGAAAGCCACGCCGCCAGCTTTGCGCTGCTGGTGTACGCCAGCTGCTGGATCAAGCACCACCACCCAGCCGAGTTTCTGGCCGCCATGCTCAACAGCCAGCCGCTCGGCTTCTACACCCCCAGCCAGCTCGTGCAAGACGCGGTGCGCCACGGTGTCGAGGTGCGCGCGGTGGATGTGATGGAAAGCGGCTGGGACTGCACGCTGGAAGCCTCACCCGTTCGTCCTGAGCCTGCCCTTCGACAAGCTCAGGACGATCGGAATTCAGGGCTTCGACAAGCTCAGCCCGAACGGCTCACCCTGCCCGCCGTGCGCCTGGGCCTGTGTAGGGTCAGCGGCCTCTCGCGCAGCGAAGCGCAACGCATCGTTGCAGCCCGCGAAGACGCAGCGTTCACCGACGCCGAAGACTTGGCCCGCCGCGCCCAGCTAGACAAGCAGACCCTGCAGCAACTCGCGGCCGCCGACGCCTTGATGAGCCTCAGCGGCCACCGCCGCCAGCAAGTCTGGGACGCCGCCGCCCTCAAAGCCCCGCCCGCGCTTTTGAAAGAAGCACCGGTGGATGAAGATGCGCTGGACCTGCTCGAAGCGCCCGAAGGTGAAGCCATTGTGTGGGACTACGCCAGCCTGGGCCTCACCTTGCGCAGCCACCCGCTGGCCCTGCTGCGCGATCGCCTGCAAGCGCGCCGCTTCATGACCGCAGCCGCCTTGAAAGACGCCCCCGACGGCCGCCTCGTGCGCGCCTGCGGCATCGTCACCGGTCGCCAGCAACCCGGCACCGCCAACGGCGTGGTCTTCGTGTCGCTGGAAGATGAAACCGGTGTGGTGCAAGTCATCGTCTGGAAAGCCCTGCGCGAACGCCAGCGCAATGCCCTCACACGTTCAAGGCTCATGGCCGTGCACGGTGTGTGGCAGCGCGAGGGCGAGGTCTGCAACCTCATCGCCGGCCACCTGGAAGACCTCACGCCGATGCTGGGCCGGCTGGCCACGGAGAGCCGGGATTTTCACTGAACTGGTTTGCTGGCTCCCAAGCTTTCAGATGTGAAAGCCTTTGTGTCCGATGAGTTGTCACTAAACCGCTGGGAAATGCTCAGAGTCTTCCCTTTGACTAGAAACGAAACGACTTCATCTGAACCGCTGTTTCGCCACCGCCCGTTTCCACTGGCCCAGACGATCCGATCACCTTCAAGCATGCATCGATAGTCCCAATGGCTGCCGTCTGCAGGTCGGACATACGACAGAGATGTCACCTTCTCGGAGAATTTTTCCGCTCGAATGATTGACGGTGATTGGCTCATGATCGTGGCAATTGCCGCAGTGCAAATTGCCTCTTGATTGAAGTCACCATGATTCGTCTTTCTGGTACAGCCGGCAATGACCAAAACAGAAAAAGCAAGTAGTGCAAATCGCTGTAAATGCATCCCCTGATCCTCCTTGAAATTTGTATTCGAATCTAGCGTAAATCCGTAAGCAACTCCGGGTGCCGGTCCAGCACCCACTGCAACTTCACCAGCGGCAGCGGCGGCTTGGTCTTGCCGTTTTCGTAGCGGGAAAATGCGTTCACCCCACCACCGAATATCTCGGCCGCTTCGCGCTAGTCCAGCGCCAGCTTCTTGCGCACGTTGACGATGAAGGCCGGGTCCACGATGGTGGCGTTCACTTATTTGTTGAAGTCCAGCATGGCCGCGCTCACGAGGCAGCGACCCCGGCGCCCAGCACCGCTTCGCTGCAAGCGGAGCAGCAGTCGCCAGGCACGGCCGGTATGGCGGTGGTCTCGCCTTTGTAGGTGCAGGGCATGTCGCGGGTGTCGTGCACCAGCTTGGCCGCGCCGCAGGATGGGCATTTCATGACGAGAGATCCTTTCGTTCAGCCTAAGCTTCCTGGTTGAATTCAGCAAATCGGTTACTGAAGGGGGCCAAGCTGAGGTGGGCGATGCTTCGCTGCCTCAAGGCTTCCGACCATGTGAGAGACTGCAAAGCCCCCAGAACACACAAGGCCCTGCACATCCCATGTCCGATTGGAAACACCAGCAAATGATCAAAGCATCGGGTTGGCCGCTGGCCCCCGAATGCCTTGCGCCCGACGCCAACTTCACCGCCCGGCTTGAAGGCGGGCTGGTGCCTTTGCATTGGGCCTGCCTGGGGGGCAAGGCCGGTGTGCTCAAGTACATGATCGAACACGGCGCCAACGTCCACGACCTGACCGACAGCGGGCAGGGCATGCTGGAGCTGGCGGTGCAGTCCCGGAGCTTTCAAACCGTGATGCTGGTGATCGACCAGCTCAAGACCACCGCCGCTGCGCCGCCCAGTGAGGCGCTGAAAAAGCGGCTGGTCGCGGCGTTCAGCGACGGTCACCCCAATTCCCGGAACCGGCTGCAGCAAGCGCTGCGGGACTGGGAGCGCATCGCGAAAACGGTGCCTGCTCCGCGCCCGGCTTGACAAGACGAAAAAGCGTTGGGGCGTGGGGTCAGTCGCCCAGCAGCCGCTGGGTGATGAAGCGCCAGTGTTCGGCGCTCACCGGCGTGATGGACAAGCGGCTGCCGCGCTGCAGCACCACCATGTCGGTCAGCTCGGGCGTGGCGCGCAGTTCGGGCAAGCCGATCAGCCGGGTTTTCTTCAGGGCTTGCACGTCCAGCAACAGCCAGCGCGGCTTGTCGGCGGGTGACTTGGCGTCAAAGTAGGGCGAAGCGGGGTCGAACTGTGTCGGGTCAGGCCGGGTGCCTGAGGCCACCCGCGCCAGCCCCACGATGCCCGGCTCGGCGCAGCTGGAGTGGTAGAACAGCACGCCGTCACCGACCTGCATGGCATCGCGCATGAAGTTGCGGGCCTGGTAGTTGCGCACGCCGGTCCAGGGCACGGTGGCGTTGGGGGCAGCCAGGGCGTCGTCGATCGAGCATTCGTCGGGCTCTGATTTCATCAACCAATAGGGGGACATGGCTTCAGGCATTTTGTGTGGGTTGCATGGCAAGCTTGGGCCAGCGATCGGCTGGGCTGCTGGCCGAAAAATGGATCGTGTGCGCATCTTTTCCCATGCGGTACGGGGATTCTCCGTATTTCAGAAGGCGGGCGGGGCACGATACTTGCTATGCCCGCCGACGGGGCAGGTAAGGCACCCCACGCTGCCCGAGATGTTTCCCGGTTTCATCACAACACATGCGAAAGGTTGGCTGTTGGCATCCTGCCTGCATCCGCAGGTCCGATTTGACGCAAGCAAACCATGACCAGCCATGACCAGCGATACCCCCGACCTGTCCCGGCCCTGTGCCGAATGCCAGCATGCCAACGCCAGCAACGCCCGGTTTTGCAACCAGTGTGGCAGCCGCCTGATCGAATCGTTGAGCCCCATCGCACCCGACTTCAAACGCCTGACCGTGCTGTTTGGCGACCTGGTGGGTTCCGTCGAGCTGTCTTCACAGCTGGACCCGGAAGACTGGCACACCCTGCTCGGTGCTTACCAGCAGGCTGCGGGAGACGCCATTCGCCGCCACCGAGGCCATGTGGCGCAGCTGCTGGGTGACGGCATCGTGGCTTACTTTGGCTATCCGCTCGCAGGCGAAGACGATGCCGCCCGCGCCGCACAGGCGGCGCTGGACATGGTGGCCGCCGTGGGTGCCTTGACAGTGCGTCCCGGCGGTGTGGCGCTGCGGGTGCGGGTGGGTTTGCACACCGGTGCGGTGGTCATGGGCGAGGTGGGCAGCGGTGGCCAGCGTCAGTACCTCGCGATGGGCGACACCCCCAACATTGCCGCGCGCTTGCAGGCACTGGCACCACCCAACGCGGTGCTGATCAGCGCGGCCACGCACAGCGTGTTGCAGACGCAGTTTGTGTGTGTCGACCTTGGCGAGCGGGCCCTGAAAGGGCTTGCGGCGCCCCTGCGGCTGTACCAGGTGACGGGCCCACGCCAAGGCAGCACCGACGACGACCTGGCCGTTGGCCGTCAAGCCCCGCTGCAGGGGCGCACCGCCGAACTCGACTTGCTGCGCGCGCGCTGGCAGGCGGGGCGGTGTGCGGCGGGCAAAAGTTTGCTGCTCAGCGGTGAGCCCGGCATTGGCAAGACGCGCCTGGCGCGAGAGCTGCGCCTGCAGGCCACCCGCGACGGTGCCAACGTGTGGCTGGTGCGCTGTGTGGCCCACCAGATTCATTCGCCCTTTGCGCCGCTGGCCCAGTTGCTGGCGGGTGCCCTTGGCGTGGCGCCCAACGCGCCCCCCGCTGAACGCCTGGCCGGGCTGACGCAACTGCTGGCTGGTGTTGGCATGACCGACGCCGCCGCGCTAGCGCCGCTGGCTGCGTTGCTGGGCCTCCAGCTGCCCGCAGCACACGCGGCATTGCCCCTGAGCGCCCAGGCGCAGCGCGAGCGCACCTTTGCCGCCGGCACGGCGGTGGTGCGCGCTGGGGCGGCCCTGCGCCCCACCTTGCTGATTGTGGAAGACCTGCACTGGGCCGACCCGACCACGCTGGAATGGCTGAGCCGCCTGACCAGCCAGCCGCTGGACCCCGGCTTCATGCTGCTGCTGACCGCGCGCAGCGAGTTTGCCCCGCACTGGGCGGGCGATGGCCGTCTGGAGCGGCTGGCGCTGGAGCCTTGCGCGCCCACCCAGGCCCGCGCCCTGGTGCATGCGCTGGACCGCGGGCGTGCGCTGGACGAGCACGCGGTGGCCCGCATTGTGGCGCGTGCCGAAGGCAATCCACTGTTTCTGGAAGAGCTCACCCGCTGCGCCCTGGAAACCGGCGGTGAAGAAATACCCGCCACGCTGCAAGCGCAAACCCTGGCCCGCCTCGACCGCTTGGGGCCGGCCAAACAGGTGCTGCAGCAGGCGGCCGTGATCGGCCGCAAGTTCGGGCTTGGCCGCCTGCGCGCGGTGAGTGGGCTCGATGACGGTTCCCTGACCGCAGCGCTGCAGCGCGGGGTCGACGCGCACATGCTCACGCCGCTGTCTGAAGGCGGCGGTGAGTCGTTCGCCTTTCGCCACGCCTTGCTGCAAGACGCGGCTTACGACTCGATGCTGCGCAGCGCCCGCCAGGCTTGCCACCTGCGCGCTGCCGAAGCGCTGCTGGCCCAAGACCCCGACGCCGCAGGCCGCCAGCCCGAGGTCCTGGCCCACCATTACACCGAAGCCGGCCAGGCGCAAACCGCGCTGGGTCACTGGCTGAGGGCGGGTCAGCGGGCGCTGTCGCGTTCGGCCTGCCTGGAGGCCGCGGCCCACGCCCGGCGAGCGCTGCAGCTGCTAGGCGACGCCAGTACCGATCCCGCCGCGCTGGCGTGTGAACTGGAGCTTCAACTGGTGCTGGCGCCCGCCTTGATGACCGTGCACGGCGTGCTCGATGCACAAGTCGAACAGGCCTACTCGCGGGCACGCCTGCTGTGCGAGCGCATGGGCAGCACGCCCAAGCTGCTGGTGCCGTTGTGGGGGCTGTGGGCCTACGAGCTCATGCGTGGTCATGTGGACGACGCCCGCACCATCAGCGGCCAGCTGGGCGCGCTGGCCCGCGACGCCACGCAGCCCATGCCGCATCTGGTGGCCGCCGCCACCACCGGCATGACCCTGTTTTACCAGGGCGAACTGGTGGCCGCTCGCGCCCAGTTTGCCCAGGGCAAGGCGCTGTTCAGCCTGCCCCAGCACGCCGCCCGCAGCGTGCGCGGTGTGCACGACCCGGGTGTGATGTGCCACGCATTTGACATGCTCGCCTGCTGGCTCATGGGCGAGCGCGAAGCCGCTGAGGCTGGCGCCGCCCGCCTGCGCGGCATGGCTCCCGCCCTGGCGCCCTACGACGCGGCGTTTCTGTGGTGTGCCGACGCGCTGCTGGCCGCGCTCAACCGCGACGCTGCTGGCGCCCGCGCCTCGGCTGGGCGCGGCATGCTGATTGCTGAAGAGCAGGCCTTCAACGCCTGGGAAATGATGGGCGCGGTGTTGCACGGTTGGGGCCTTGCCATGCAAGGGCCACCACAGCCCGGCATCGACCAGATGCAGCGCGGCCTGGAGGCCTGGTGTGCCACCGGCGCGCACAATCTGCGCCCGCTGTTTCAAGCCCTCCAGGCCGATGCCTGGCTGGCCGCTGACGACCCGCAGCGCGCGCTGCAAGCCGCCGAAGCCGGGCTGCTGGGCGCCAGCACCGGCGAACGCTGCTGGGAGCCCGAGCTGCATCGGCTGCGCGCCTTGGCGCTGGCTGCCCAGGGCTTGCATTCGCAGGCGTTCAGCGGCCTGCAAACCGCAGTGGCCGTAGCCGAAGCCTTGGGCGCGCTCGCTTGGCGTGACCGAGCGCTGGCCAGCCTGGCGGGCCTGAAGCACAACGAAAGCAACCCGGCATGACCACCGAAGACCCCCTGCGCATGCGGTTCGTGGTGGCCACCATGCTGCTGGTGGCCGGCTGCAACACCTTCGGCGCGCTGACCCAGGCTGGCCCACGCTTTGCGCTGCTCAGCACCACCTTCACCCTGGTGCTGCTGGTGGCCTGGACGGCCTACCGCCGAGACCCGGTGCTGACCCGCTGGCTGATCATTGGCTTTGTGGCAGGCTGGCTTGAAACGGCCACCGACGCCTGGTTGGTGGCCCAAACCGCCACCTTGCTCTACCCGCCGGGCGAGCCCATGGTGTGGGAATCGCCGCTGTACATGCCGCTGGCCTGGACAATTGTGCTCACGCAGATTGGGGTGGTGGGTGGCTGGCTGCTGCAACGCATGTCACTGGTGCGCGCCACCGTGCTGTGCGCTTTGCTGGGCGGCAGCAGCATTCCGCTGTACGAGCACCTTGCCCACGACGCGGGGTACTGGACCTACGTCAACACCCCCATGCTCTGGAACGCGCCGCTGTATGTGATCGTGGCCGAATTTCTGCTCGCTTTGCCGCTGGTGTGGATGCACCGCCAGGCGGTGGCGCGGCCCTGGCCCTTCAGCCTGTGGCTGGGCGTGCTGGCGGGTGTGTGGATGCTGCCTTCGGTGCTGCTGGCCTGGTGGCTGGTCGGGCCGTGCCAGGGCGCCCTGGTGCAGTTTGCTTGCCGGGCCACCTGAGGTGCACCCCACCATGACCCCCTGGACACCCGAACGCCTGAACACCATGAGCCGCTGCGGCGACGAGCTGGCCGATGCCACCGTGGCCGAAGCGGCTTCGGTGCACGGCATGCTCTCGCGCATCAGCGCGGCGTTTCGCTCGTTTGCCGCCGACGACGCAGAAATGCCGCCCGACGCCCCGCGCCCGCTGCTGGATTTTGCACACGCCACACGCGAGCTGCCGCCCGGGGTGGACCCGCAGCGCATCCAGCGCGGTGCACAGGTGATGCTGGACAACGCCACGCTGTGCGCCGTGGTGCTGCTGCTCAAAAGCCTGCCGTCGGGCTACGCGGCCCCCCGGCTGGCCAATATTTTGCACATGACGCACAACCTCGAAGAGCGCCCCTACCGGCGCGCGCTGGGCGTGCTGCAGATGCTGGTCAACATCTCGGCGCCGGGGGCGTTTGTGCCGGGTGGGCGGGCCGTGGTCACTGCCCAAAAACTGCGGTTGCTGCACGCCGGTGTGCGCCGTATCGTGCGCGAGAAAAACCCCGGTTTTGAGGCGAACTTCGGTACCCCCGTGAGCCAGCTCGACATGGTGTTCACGACCATGACGTTTTCGGTGCACGTCATCGACGGTCTGGCCGCGCTGGGCGTGGCCCTGTCGCCAGACGAGGCCGACGACTACTTTCACCTGTGGCGCATGTACGGTCTGTTGCAGGGCATTCGCCCCGAATGGATGCCGGTTTCACCCCAGGAGGGGCGCGCGTTTTGCGAAGCCTATGCCGCCCAGGCCTTCAGCCCGGCTCAAGACAACCCGCACGGCGTGACGCTGACCCAGGCCGACCTGCGCATGATGCGGCGCTTGCTGCCGTGGCCGCTGCGCTGGCTGGGGCTGGGCCTGGCGCCGCGGGTGTACCTGGTGCGCCTGTTGGGCGAGGCGGGCGCGGCCCGCGTGGGCGTGACGCCGCTGCCCGGCCACGCCGCGCTGGCCTGGTTGGTGCTGAGGCTGCCCGTGATCTGGCACTGCTTCTGGAACGCCGCCACACCCGACCGCAAAGCCCACGCCCGCGTGTCGCGCCTGTTTTTCCGCGTGCTCATTGACGACGCCTGGGGCGACGAGGTGCGTTTCAGCGTGCCCGAGCACCTGAGCGACCTGCGCAAGCTGGCTTGAGCCGCGGGGTGTGCTCTGAGCGCTCCCAACCCCAGGTGACACCCCGGGCCTGCGCCCAGGGGCTGAATCACGGAAAATCAACCCCTACGTTGTTTCACCGAGGTTCCGTTTTGCCATTGCCCACCCCCCAGCCCCGCAAGCCCATGCACACCCGCCGCGTCGAATACCGGGGGTTTCAGCGCGAAGACGGTTTGTGGGACATTGAAGGCGAAATGCACGACAGCAAGCCCCATGCGTTCGAGATTGAAGGCGAGGGCGAATGGGCGCCGCACGAAGCCATCCACCACATGCACATCCGCGTGACGCTGGACGACGACATGGTGATCCGCGACATCGCGGTGGCCATGGACGCCCACCCGCACGACCCCTGCCCGCAGGCCGTGCCGCCCATGCAAGGCTTGGTGGGCGAAACGCTGGGCCGCGGCTGGCGCAAAACCATTGAGCGCCACCTGGGCGGCGTGCAGGGCTGCACCCACCTGCGCGAACTGCTGTTCAACCTGGCCACCGCAGCGTTTCAAACCCGCTCGGCCTCGTTTGCCCCACCGGCTGACGGCCGCCCGCCCATGCACCTGGGCCAGTGCCTGGCTTGGGACTTCAACGGTCCGGTGGTGGAAAAGGTGTACCCCGTGTTTTTTCGCTGGCAGCCGCCAGCGAAGCCCGCGCCTCAGTCCACCAGCGCCGCGTAAGCCAGCGTACGAAACAGCAGGCGGTAGTGGTCGCGCTGGTTAGGCGCTTGCGTCATGAGAATGCCGAAGAAGTCTTCGGCCGGGTCCACAAAGAAGGTGGTGCCCGCAATGCCACCCCAGTGGTAGGTGCCCACCGAGCCAGGCATGGTGGCCAGACCGGTGGCGGTGCGCACCGCAAAACCCAGGCCAAAGCCGTGGCCGGGCGGCAGCAGCGGGTCATGGCTGGGGATGCTGCCCAGGTGGTCGGCGGTCATGAATTCCACCGTGCGTGGCCCCAGCAGGCGCACACCGTCCAGTTCTCCGCCGCTCAGCAGGCACTGCAAAAAACGCGCGTAGTCGGCGGTGGTGGACATCAGTCCGCCGCCCCCGCTTTCCAGGGCGGGCGCTTGGCGCGGGTCGAGCACGCGCAGCGGCACGCCGCCGTCGGGGTCGTGTGCAAAGGGCTCGGCCAGCCGGCCGTGGTCGGCCTCGGGCACCACAAACGCGGTGTCCACCATGCCCAGCGGCTCAAAAATGCATTCGCGCAGGTGCTGGCCCAGCGTCTGCCCGGTGACCACTTCCACCAGCCGCCCCAGCACGTCGGTGGCGCGGCTGTAGGCCCATTCGGTGCCCGGTTGCCGAAACAAGGGCAGGGCCGCCAGGGTGCGGCTGAACTCGGCGTTGCTCCGCTCGCGTGAACCCATCTCGGCCTGCGCGTAAAGCCGCTGCACGGGGGCCTCGCCCAGAAATTCGTAGGTGAGGCCGGCGGTGTGGCGCAGCAGGTCTTGCACAGTGGCGGGTTGGGCCACCGGTTGCAGTTGCAGTCCGGCTGCGGTTTCCACCGCCACCTGCTGGCCGCTGAACTCGGGCAGGTGCCTGGCCACCGGGTCGCTCAGCAGCAGGCGGCCTTGTTCCACCAACATCATCACCGCCACCGACACCACGGGCTTGGTCATGGAATAAATGCGGAACACCGCGTCGCGGGCCATGGCCGCACCGGTGGCCGGGTCGCGCTGGCCCAGGCTCTCAAACAGGGCCACGCGGCCGTGGCGCGCCAGCAGCACCACCGCGCCGGGCAGCCGGCCACGGTCCACCTCGGCTTGTAGCGCCTGCACCAGCCGCTGGGTGCGTTCGGGGCACAGGCCCAGGTCGGCCGGTTCCGCTCTGGGCAGAGGGGAGGGCATGGCTCAGTCTCCGTAGCGCTGGCGGGCCAGGGCGGCGCCTTTGGCCAGGGCGTCCAGCTTGGCCAGGGCCACCTCGCGGCTCATGGGGGCAAGGCCGCAGTTGGTGCAGGCGATCAGGTGTTTTTTGGGCACGTATTGCAGCGCCAGGCCAATCGTGTCGGCCACCTGTTCGGGTGTTTCAATCACGTCGCTGGCCACGTCGATCACGCCCACCATCACGTCTTTGCCTTCCAGCAGCTTCATCAGGTCGGGCGGCACGTGCGAGTGAAAACACTCCAGGCTCACCTGCTGGATGCTGCTTTTGGCCAGTGCCGGAAACACCTGTTCGTACTGGCGCCATTCTTCGCCCAGGGTCTGTTTCCAGTCCACGTTGGCCTGGATGCCGTAGCCATAACAAATGTGCACGGCGGTGGTGCAGGTGAGGCCCTGCGCGGCGCGCTCCAGCGCCTTCACGCCCCAGTCGGCCGCCTCGGCCATGTAGACGTTGAAGGCCGGTTCGTCGAACTGGATGATGTCCACGCCGTCGGCCTGCAGCGCCAGCGCTTCCTGGTTCAGCAGCTCGGCAAAGGCCATAGCCATCTTCACTTTGTCGCCATAAAAGCGGTCGGCCACGGTGTCCACAATGGTCATGGGGCCGGGCAGGGTGAACTTGAGTTTTTTCTTGGTGTGGGCGCGGGCCAGCTGGGCTTCAAACGCGTGCACCCGGCCCTTCAGGCGCAGCGGCGCCACCACCTGCGGCACCATGGCGTCGTAGCGGTTGTTGCGGATGCCCATCTTGACCTTGTTCTCAAAGTCGATGCCTTCCACCTGCTCCAGAAAGCCATGCACAAAATGCTGGCGCGCCTGCTCGCCGTCGCCCACCACGTCCAGCCCGGCGTCCTCTTGCGCCTTGATCCACAAGAGCGTGGCGTCGGCCTTGGCTTGCTGCAGTTCGGCGCCTTGCACCTTCCACTGCGGCCAGAGTTTTTCGGTCTCGGCCAGCCAGGCGGGTTTGGGCAAGCTGCCAGCAATCGCGGTGTCAAACATGGGGTTGTCTCCTGTTGGGGTGGGGCGGTCCGCCCGCATCTTAATCAGCAGGGCGCGGTTGTGCTTGACGCCTGCGCGTCGGGCTTGTGGCCCGGCTGGTATTTCCCGACTGAGGTTGAGCAGGCTCAGTTCATCACCAGCCCGCCATCCACCACCAGGTTTTGCCCGGTCACGGCGCGGCTCAGGCCGCTCATGAAAAACACCACGGCGTCGGCAAAGTCTTCGGGCGTGGTCACCTGGCGCAGCGGCGTCTGGCCCGCGATCAGGTCGAACACAAAGTCGGGGGTGGCGCGGCTGGCGTCGGTGGTGCGCAGCAGCCCGCCTGAGACCATGTTGACCCGGATACCGTGCGGGCCCCACTCGTGTGCTGCGGTGCGGGTGAGGGCGAGCAGCGCGGCTTTGGACGCGGTGTAGTCGTGGTAGGGCACCACCGGGTTTTGAAACAGGTTGGTGCCCACGTTGACGACGCTGCCGCCGCCGCGTGCCTGCCAGCCTGGCAGACAGGCTTGCAAGGTGTTCAAGGCACCCTGCAGCGCGCCCCGGAGCTGGGCGTCAAACGCTTCCCAGCGGATGGTGTCGAGCTTGTCGCGGGCGTCGCCGTTGAACGAGAAGCCCACCAGCGCGTTGTTGACCACGCCCGCCAGCGGCTGGCCGGCCAGGCGCTGGGCCTGCGCCACCAGGGCCTGCACCTGGGCGGCGTCGCGCACATCGGCTTGCAGCGCCCAGGCGCGTTCACCCAGCTCGGCCACCAGGGCGTGGGCGGCCTGCTCGCTCTGGTGGTAGTTGATGATCACCGACGCGCCGTGGCGGTGCAGGCTGCGGACAATGGCAGCGCCCAGGCCGCGCGCGCCGCCGGTGACGAGGATGGGGGAAGAATCAAGCAGCATGGTGGGGTTCCGGTTGGGTAATGAGCGCCACGGGGGCGTGGGTGTGGTTGAGCGGGCCGTGGCCCTGGCCCCAGTGAATCTGGCGCGAGGCGTGCAGGGCTGCGCGCACATAGGCGTGGGCGCGGGTCACGGCCTCGTCCAGCGAGCAGCCGCGCGCCAGAAACGAGGCGATGGCCGACGACAGCGTGCAGCCCGTTCCGTGCAGGTTGTGGGTGGCAATGCGCTTGGCGGCCAGCCGCAGCCGCACGCCCTGGGCGTCCACCAGCGTGTCCACCACGGTGTCGCCGGGCAGGTGCCCGCCCTTCACCAGCACGGCCCGCGCACCCCGGTGCAGCAGCTGTTGTGCGCAGTCCAGCGCCTGCGCTTCGGTGGTGATGGTTTGCCCGCACAGCAGGCCGAGTTCGTCCAGGTTGGGTGTGACCAGGCTCACCCGCGGCAGCAGCTTTTCCACCAGCACACCCATGGTGTCGGGCGCCATCAACACGTCGCCACTGGTGGCCACCATCACCGGGTCCAGCACCACATGGCGCACCGCATGGCGGCCCAGCGCCTGCGCCACCACCGACACCACGGCGGCGTCGTGCAGCATGCCGATCTTGATGGCGTCGGCACCGATGTCGGTCAGCACGGCGTCGATCTGGCGCGCCAGAAACTCGGCGGGCAGCGCGTGGATGCCGCTCACGCCCAGGGTGTTTTGCGCGGTGACGGCGGTGATGGCGGTGGTGCCAAAGCAGCCCAGCGCGGCAATGGTTTTCAGGTCGGCCTGAATGCCCGCGCCGCCACCCGAGTCGGAGCCCGCGATGGACAGCACGCGGGGCACGGTGAGGCGCGGTGTTGGTTCGTTTGCCGATTCGGTACGCGCTTGCGTTTGGGCCGCACGGGCCGCCAGCGCGCCGTCCACCAGGCTGCGCAGCACCTGCGCTGCGTGCTGGGGGTCGGTTGCGTCGCTGATGGCGCGCACCACGGCCACGCTGTCGGCGCCAGCGGCCACCACCTCGGCCAGGCAGCCGGCGTGCATGCCGCCAATGGCCACCAGTGGCAAAGCGGTGTGCTGGCGCGCCCAGCGCAAACCCGCCAGCCCCAGCGGCTCGGCGGCGTCGCCCTTGGTGGGGGTGGCAAACACCGGGCTGATGGCCAGGTAGTCCACCGGTTGTACCCGCGCCAATTGCAGCTGGTCCAGCTGTTCAATAGACCAGCCCAGCCACATGTGGGCGGGCATCAGCCGCCGCGCATCGGCGGGCATCAGGTCGCTCTGGCCCAGGTGCAGGCCCGCGGCGTTCACCGCCAGGGCCACGTCCAGCCGGTCGTTGATGACCAGCGGCACGCCGTGCGGGGCCAGCAGTGTTTTGAGCGCATGGCCCCAGCGCACCAGCTCGCGGGTGCTGGCGGTTTTGCTGCGCAGCTGCACGCAGCTCACGCCACCGCGCACGGCGGCTTGCACCTGTTGCAGCCAGGTGGCTTCCAACATACCCGCGGGGTCGGTCACCCAATACAGCGCCAGTTGGGCGCGCAGGTGGTGTGGCTTCATGCCTGGCCTTCCTGCAGGCTCAGGGTGGCCAGAAAATCGGCTTCGCTGAGCTGGTCCACCGCGTCCAGCAAGGCCACGGCGTAGCTGCCCACGCCGCCGCCCTGTGCCGCCACTAGGCGCGCAGCCAGCTGGCCCGCCACACCCAGAAAGCCCATGGCCGATGTGCAGGCCCGCAAGGCGTTGGGCTGCACCGCCGCAAATGCCGCCACCAGCGCGCTGGCCGAGCAGCCCACACCGGTCACGCGGGTCATCCAGTGATGGCCGTTGGCCAGCACGGCGCAGGCGCCCGCTGGCCCCAGCACATAGTCTTTTTCGCCCGACACGCACACCACGCAGTTGAACTGCTCGCTCAAGGCGCGCGCACTGTGCAGCGCGTCGCTGGAAGCCACCGCGCTGTCCACCCCGCGCGACGCGCCCGCCACGCCGGCGAGGCTCAAAATTTCCGAGGCGTTGCCCCGGATGATGCCGGGTCGGCCTTGCGCCAGCAGGTACGCCAGGGTGCGGTTGCGGTAGGCCGATGCCCCGGCGCCCACTGGGTCCAGCACGGCCGGCTTGCCCAGCGCCCGCGCGGTTTGCAGCGCCAGCGCCATGGCCGGCACCCACTGCGCGTCCAGCGTGCCGATGTTGACCGCCACGGCCTGGGCGATGGCCACCATGTCGGGCACTTCTTCGACTGCGTGGGCCATGATGGGCGAGGCGCCCGCGGCCAACAGCATGTTGGCGTTGAAATTCATCACCACGAAGTTGGTCACGCTGTGCACCAGCGGCGCTTGCTGGCGCACGGCTTGCACGTCAGCCCACAGGTCGGCGGGCGAAAGGCGGGCGGGGTGGTTTGGCGCGGGTGGGGCGCAATCAGCGGGCAATGACATACAGCGGCCTTGTAAAAAGCGGGCATGTCAGGTGCGGTGATGCGGGCACGCGCCGTGAGGCGGTGTTTGCTTCCCTACGCTGGCATGACCCAGATCAGGTTTAAAGGGTATTTCTCAGCCCCGAAACTTTCGAGGCACCCCTAGCAATGGCGTGGGCCTTTCAACCCACCGGACGCGTGTTTTCAGATCTTCAGCAAAGACCCCCCGGCACGGTGCGCGTCGTGCACCGGCCAGGCGGGCGGAGTTTACAGGCCCAGGATCTTCTTGGCGTCGCCCAGCGCTTTCATGGACCCGGCGTGGTCACCCGCTTTGTGCAGGCGCTCGCCGTCGCTGCGCAGCGCGGTCACTTTTTCCTGGTCGGCTGCAGCCAGTGCGGGCTTGGTCAGCAGCTTGGCATCAATCGCTTTCATTTCGCCGGGGCAACCGTGTGCCATGGCCGCGCCCGAGAACACCAGCGCGCAAGACAACAACAACTTTTTCATGACAAAACTCCAACACGGCCAGAACATACTGGCCTGTGCATTGTTTCCAGTTGCCAGAGTGGGCGCCACGGCCAGGCGATTGCCCCTGTGTGGCCGGGGTGAATGCCGCCCACCTGTCTTGCGCGTGCCAAGGCCGCGGGCCCTGCCGCACGACAATGCGCGCATGGCCATACCGATCAATTCCGACACCGTGCTCACGCCGCCCGTGCCGTCTGCCACTGTGATGGTGGTGCGCGATGGCCCCAGCGGGCTGGAGGTGTTGCTGGTGCGCCGGCACGGCAATTCGGGCGTGCTGGGTGGGGTGCATGTGTTCCCCGGTGGCAAGCTCGATGCGGCCGACCAGCAGGTGGACCCCGCGGCGCTCGACCAACCGGCGCACGCGCTGCTGCACGGCCTGGGCGAGCCCGGGTTGGACCTGCCCACCGCCCTGGGCCTGCATGTGGCTGCGCTGCGCGAAACCTTTGAAGAGTGCGGCCTGTTGTTGGGTCAGGTGGCGGCTGCACCCGGCCTGGTGCAGCAGGTGCGGGCGCACACGCTGGCAGGCCTGGGTTTTGCTGGCGCGCTGCAGCAGCTGGGCCTGCCGCTGGCCGCTTCCAGCCTGGTGCCCTGGTCGCGGTGGATCACGCCGCGCGTGCCCTCGGTCACCAACAAGCGCTTTGACACCCGGTTTTTTGTGGCCGCCGCGCCGCACGGCCAGGCCACTGAGCACTGCACCTTTGAAACCACCGAGGCCGTGTGGCTGGCGCCGCGCACCGGGCTGGAACGCTACTGGGCGGGCGAGATCGACCTGGCGCCACCGCAGATCATGACGCTGAGCCAGTTCAGCCGCCTGGGCAGTGTGGCCCAGGTGCTGGCCGCTGCGCGCAGCCGCCTGCCCGCATTGATTGCGCCCGAACCGTTTGACGAAGCCGGTTGCCGCGTGATTTGCTACCCCGGCGACCCGCGCCACAGCGTGCCCGAACGGGTGTGGCCAGGCCCCACGCGGCTGATCTACCGCAACCAGCGGTTTGAGGCCGACGGCGGGTTGGCCGCGCTGCTGGGTTGAGCGACCGCTGGGCTGAGCGCTCAGGCCGGTGTGGCGCCCGGCACGATATGCCGCACCAATCGGTCCACCGCCGCAAACAGCTCTTCCACGGTGTTGGGTTTGTAGATCAGCTCGCTCACGCCAAGGGCGCGGGCTTGCTGTTGCAGATCTTCCGTGATGTGGCCCGACGTGATGGCCACGGGCAACGCCGGCCGCAGTTGCCGCACCACGCGGGTCAAATTCAGGCCCGACATGCCGGGCATGTTGTAGTCGGTGATCACCAGGTCAAACGTGGCACCGGGCGCACGGATCGCGCTCAGTGCTTGCTCCGCATCGGTGAACACCGAGGCGCGGTAGCCCTCCCGTTCCATCAGACGCTGCATCAGGAAGACGATCATGTCGTCGTCGTCCACATACAAGATATGGGGCCGCTTCGCGGGGGCGGTTGAGCCGTGTGGCGGCCTGGCGCGCGGACTTTCGGCCATCGGTTCGGGCAGCCCCATGCTCTCGCTGGCCGGTGCGGCGGGCAGGTAGATCGTGAAGGTGGAGCCTTGGTCCGGCGCACTGCGCACATCCAACACGGCCTGGTGGTCGCGCAAAATGCCGTGCACCACCGCCAGCCCCAAACCCGTGCCTTTGCCGGGCGGCTTGGTGGTGAAAAACGGTTCAAACATGCGCGCGCGGGTTGCCTCGTCCATGCCCATGCCGTTGTCGCTCACGCGCAGGCAGGCCCAGGCTTCGGGGTTTGGCCGCGGTGTGGTTGGGCCGGCTTCGGGCGGCAGGCTGGCGTGGCGGGACAGGGTCACGTCCACCGCGCCGGCCGGGGTGTCTTGCACCGCCTGCCAGGCGTTGGTGCACAGGTTGAGCAACACCTGCTCGATCTGCGTGGCGTCGGCCAGCACCGCCGGCGTGTCGGGCGCGCAGTGCACCCGCAGCACAACGCCCGCCGGCAGCGTGGCACGCAGCAGGCGCACCGACTCGTCCACCACGGGCAGCAGGCTGATCACCTGCCGCGCCATCACCTGGCGCCGGCTGAAGGCCAGAATCTGCTGCACCAGGGCGCGCGCGCGGTGGCTGGCCTTGCGTATTTCGAGCAGGCTCACGTAGGCCGGGTGCTGCGCGGGTATGTCGTCCAGCGCCAGCGCCGTGTTGCCCATGATGGCGGCCACGATGTTGTTGAAGTCGTGCGCCACGCCGCCCGCGAGCGTGCCCAGGGCCTCCATCTTCTGGCTCTCGCGCAGTTGCAGTTCCAGCTGCGCGCGCAAGGCCTCGGCGTTGCGCCGTTCGGTCAGGTCAAAGTCGATGCAATAGAACTCGGGTTCGCGCCCGGGGATGTCCAGGTAGACGTGGCTGGAATACACGTCCACCGGTGAGCCATCCTTGCGCACCAGGGTCAGGTCACCGGAGGGAATGGAACGGCCGGACTGGGTCATTTCTGCGACCGCGCCCGCGACCGCTTCGCGCATGTTGGGCGGAATGATGAGATCGGTCAGCGGGGTACCGATGGCCTCTTGTGCGGTGTAACCATACAAATGCTCAGAGCCCCGGTTCCAGTAGCGGGTGGTCATGTCCAGCCCGTAGCCTTGTACCGACACATTGGGAATGTCTTCGAGCAGCTGGCGAAACCGCGTCTCACTCTCCAGCATGGCCTGCTGCCCGCGCTTGCTGTCGGTCAGGTCGCTCACAAAGGCGTTCAGCACCACGGCACCGTCGGCTTCCAGCCGGCACTGCCCCACGCCGCGAAGCCATTTGCGCTGGCCTGATGGGGTGGTGATGCGCCATTCAAACGACCAGTCCTGCCCCGAAGAAGCAGCGGACGCGATGGACGCCTGCAAGCGCGGCACATCGTGCGGTTCGGTCATGCTGCGCAGCAAGCCCACGCTGTTCATCAAGGCTGCGCTGTCCAGTTCCCAGAGCGCGGCACAGCCGTAACTGATGTGGGCGATGCGGTCCTGCCCCGCTGGGTCCATGCGGGTTTGCACGAAGGCGCCGGGAATGCACGCCGCAATCTGTTGCAGCGGGGTGTCGCTGGCCGGTTCAGAGTTTTCTGGTTCGAATGCCAAAAGCTATCTCCGTGGTGGATGCAAGACCGGTGTGCGGGTGCTTGGCCTGGGAACCTGAGCACCTCGACAAATAGCGTAACACCCGCTCGGCGCCCACGGGTTGACGGTTGAGGTTCCCGCGTGGCTTTGTTGGCGGCGCCTCCTGTTGTCTGGGGCATGTGTCTTGGGTCTGCTGGCGCACAGACGTGAAAGGCATGCCGAGCTAACGTGCCCACAGCGACAACCCCAGAGCACGGCGCATCGCAGGTGCTCTGACCCGCTTGCGTTGCCGGGCGTCTCGAACCGTTGTCTTTCTGTTTTTTTGCACACCAGGAGCCCCATGAAAATACGCGCCCCCTTACTTCTGATCACCCTCGGTCTGGCCACCGCATTGGCCGTGGGCTGCAGCAAGGCGGTTGAAACACCGCCCGCCGTGGTGCCCGACATCACCATCGGCACCCAGGTGGACGACACCGTCATCACCTCCGGCGTCCGTTCGGCGCTGGTGTCTGATGACCTGGTGAAAAGCTTTGACTTGCAGGTTGAAACCCGCAAGGGCGTGGTGAAGCTCAGTGGCTTTGTCGACAGCCAGAACCAGATTGACCAAGCGCTGGCCGTGGCGCGCAGTGTGTCGGGGGTGACCGAGGTGGAGAATGGTTTGAGCCTCAAGGGTGTGTCGACCACGGTGGGTGAAAAAATCGACGACACCGTGGTCACCACCCTTGTGAAAACGGCGCTGCTGGCCGACGCCGACATCAAGAGCTTTGACATCAGCGTGCTTACCTTCAACGGTGAAGTGCAGCTGAGCGGGTTTGTGAACAACCAGGGCCAGATCGATCAGGCCGTGCGCATCGCCAGGGCGGCCGAGGGCGCTGCGTCGGTCAAAAACGAGCTGACGATCAAGCAATGAGGCCGGTTGCCTGAGCCGCACCACCCGCACAACCCACGCAAGGAAACCCACCCATGACCACCCAGCACACCCTCACCGACGTAACCACCCTGCGGGAGCAAGCCCGCCAGCACATGGGCCGCGGTGCCGTCACCGCAGGCTACAGCGCCGACCGCAGCCGTGTGCTGAAGATGCTGAACGAAGCGCTCGCGACCGAAATCGTCTGTGTGCTGCGCTACCGGCGCCACCATTTCATGGCGCGCGGCATCCACGGGCAAAGCGTGGGTGCCGAGTTTCTAACCCATTCAATCGAAGAGCAAGGCCATGCGGACAAGCTGGCCGCACGCATCGTGCAATTGGGCGGCGAGCCCGACTTTTCTCCTGACACCCTAAGTGCCCGCAGCCATGCCGAATACGTGGCCGGCGAGACGCTGTCCGAGATGATCCAGGAGGACCTGGTGGCCGAGCGCATTGCGATCGACAGCTACCGCGACATGATCAAGTACCTGGGCACCGACGACCCCACCACCAGCGTGCTGCTCAAGCAGATCCTGGCGGTGGAAGAAGAGCACGCCGACGAACTGGCCGATCTGCTGGAAGGCCTGCCCAGCGTCTGACACCGCCGACGGCACGATACGCCGTTCAGCGTTTGTTTTTCCTGGGGGCTTGCGGGAACCCCGCGCCAGCGGGCCCCTCCATGGGTAAGCTGTGTACTCGCACCCCAAGGAGATCCCTCATGCTGAAACGCCTCACCCGCTCTGAATCCTCGGCACGGCCCGCTGCCTGCAAAGGCCAGCTCTTTGCCGCTGTGGCCGTGTGCGCGGGCTTGCTCAGCGCGGGCGCTGTGCAAGCCCAGCCCACGCGCGTCACCACCGAGGTGGTGGCCAGTGGCCTGCAAAACCCCTGGGCGGTGGCCTTCGTGGGCGACGGCCGCATGCTGGTGACCGAGCGGCCGGGGCGCCTGCGCGTGGTGGCGCCCAACGGCACGCTGAGCGAGCCCGTGGCCGGTGTGCCCACCGTGGACGCGGTGGGGCAGGGCGGCCTGCTGGACCTCATCACCGATCGCGACTTTGCCCGCAACCGTGTGCTGTACTTTTGCTACAGCGAGCCGGCGGCACAGGGCAGCGGCAATTCCACCGCACTGGCTTCGGCCCGCCTGTCTGCCGACGCCACCCGGCTGGAAAACGTCAAGGTCATCTTCAGCCAGCAACCCAAATTCAGCAGCCGGTTGCACTTTGGCTGCCGCATTGTGCAAGCGGGCGACGGCAGCCTGTTCCTCACGCTGGGCGACCGCTACCAGCGCATGAATGACGCCCAGACGCTGGACAACCACCATGGCAAGGTGGTGCGACTCCGGCCCGATGGCAGCGCCCACCCCGACAACCCGTTTCGCAACCGCCCCGGCGCCCTGCCCGAAATATGGAGTCTGGGCCACCGCAACCCGCAAGGCGCCACGCTCGGGCCGGACGGCCGTTTGTGGGTCAGCGAGCACGGCCCGCAGGGCGGCGACGAGATCAACCGCCCCGAGGCCGGCAAAAACTACGGCTGGCCCGTCATCACCTACGGTGAAAACTACGGCGGCGGCACCATTGGCCAGGGCTTGACCGAAAAAGCTGGCATGGAACAACCCCTGCACCAGTGGACGCCGTCCATTGCGCCCTCGGGCATGGCGTTTGTGACCAGCGAGCGCTACGGCAAAGCCTGGCAGGGCAGCCTGCTGGTGGGTTCGCTCAAGTTTCGCTACCTGGCTCGCCTGGAGCTGGACGGCGCCCGCGTGGTGAAGGAAGACAAGCTGCTGCCCGACCTGGGCCAGCGCGTGCGTGATGTGCGCGAAGGCCCCGACGGCTTCATCTATTTGGTGACCGACGACCGCAACGGCCAACTGCTGCGCCTGGTGCCCCGGTAGGACCGGCAGGACTGCCCTGTAAGAAAAAGGACGGTGGTGCGACATACTGTGGCGTGCCAGTGGAGCGGGGAGGTCAGCCGTCTGACTAAACTACCCCCTGGTGTATCCATACCCTCCCGCTGACCGCATGTCCTCAAGCCCACGCACCCTGCTGCTTTTCAATTACGACTGGGACGCTGTGGGCCACCAACGCGCTGGCGCTGCGCGGGGCATGGCATTTGACGAGGCGGGGTTTGACCTGTTTTCTTTTCCCAGCAACGCGCGCCTGGCCTGGTTTGACATGGCCCGCTTCGTGCAGCGCCTGGCCCGTCAAGCCCAGGCCAAGGGCTGGACGGCGGTCACCTCCAACCACGAGCAGTTTGGTGCACTGGCTGCCGCCTTGCTGGCCGAGCGCATGGGCTGGCCCGGCACGCCGGTGGCCGCCATCCTGGCTTGCCAGCACAAGCTGCACGCGCGCCAGGTGCTGCAGCGCGTGGCGCCCGAGGCCAACCTCGAATTCGACTTGTTGCACGCCGAATACGGCGCGCCCATTCCACCGGGCATTGCGTACCCGCGGTTCGTCAAGCCGGTGAAGGCCGCTTTTTCCGTGCTGGCGCGCGAGGTGCGCAACCACGCCGAACTGCACGGCCACACCCGCTTTGGCGCCTGGGAGCTGTGGGTGATCCGCCGCCTGGTGGAGCCGTTTGAACGCATGGCGCAGCAGCGCCTGGGGCCCGGGTTGCCCAGCGCCCACCGCATGCTGCTGGAAGCGCCGGTGCAGGCCGATCAGTTCAATCTGGACGGTTACGTTTTCAACGGCGACGTGCACGCCATTGGCGTGGTGGACGCGGTGATGTACCCGAACACCCAGGCCTTCATGCGCTTTGAACTGCCCAGCAAGCTGCCGGCCAGCGTGCAGGCCCGGGCGCTGGACGTGGCGTGCCGCTTTTTGCAGACCGTGGGCTTCACCCACGGCTTGTTCAACATGGAGTTTTTTTACGACGCACCCACCGACCGGCTGACGGTGATCGAGTTCAACCCGCGCATGGCCGCGCAGTTTTCCGACCTCTACCTGCGCACACAAGGCCTCGATCTGCACGCCGTTTCGCTGGCGCTGGCCCACGGACAAGACCCGGCCAGCGTGCCGCGCACAGCGCCCACGGCCGGTGCGGCCCCCAGCTTTGTCTACCGTGTGTTCGATGCCCTGCAGCCCGTGGCCATGCCCGACGCCCACCGCCGGCAAGCCTTGGCTCAAGCGTTTCCCGACGCGCTGCTGTTTGCCTACCCCAAGCCGCGCGGCTCCATGGAACGCGACTTCAAGTGGCTGGGCAGTTACCGCTATGGCATCTTGCACCTGGGCGGGCGCGACCAGGCCGATCTGTACCAGCGCTGCACCGCTGCGAGCGCGCTGCTGGGCTGGCCCGCACCCTGCCAGGAACCCGCGCCACCCCTTCCGGCTCTCAACAATGCTGCGGCACCGGCGCCCACGCACCCGCCGCTTTCCCCCCTTTGCAACCAAGAGATCCCCGCATGAAAACCTCTGCTCTTCACCACCTGCAACGCCCGCTTGTGGCCGCTGCGCTGTCACTGGGCCTGTTCTCGCTGGCTGGTTGTGGTGCCATGTCGGCCCAAAACCCATCGTCCACGCTCAAGCCCGTCAACGCGGTCGAGATACCGCCCGATGCGCGCGTCATGCTCAAGGGCGCCGACGTGGTGGCCTATTTCACCCAAAACGCCTATGTGCAGGGCAATCCGTCCTTCAAGAGCACCTACGAGGGCGTGAGCTTTTATTTCGCCAGTGCCGAGCACAAGGCCGCGTTTGACCAAGCCCCTGCGCGGTACCTGCCGCAGTACGGCGGCTATTGCGCCAACGGCGTGGTGTATGGCATCCCCTGGGGCGGCGACGCCGACACCTGGAAGCTGATCGACGGCAAGCTCTACATCTTTGGCGGCCAGGGCAGCAAAGACGGCTTCGAACTCGATGAAAAAGCCAACCTGGCGCTGGCTGAAAAATACTGGAACGAAGAAGTCAAAGGCAGCAACAGCTTTGTGCAACGCGCCAAGCGCATGGTGGTGCGCGTGCCGCACTACCAAAGCGGCGAAGCGCTGGCCAAGGCGGTGGCCGAAGCCAAAGCGCGCCAGCCCTGACGGCCCGGCCCCAAGAGCCCGCCATGCCGATGCTGCGACGCCACGTTGTGCTGGCCGCTGCAGCCGGCATGGCCGGTCTGGCGGGCTGCAGTTTCAGACCCGACCAAGACCACAACGGCCCCGACGCACCGCGCGCCGAGCCCCTGCGCCAGCCGGTGCGCACGGCCTGGGTGTTCAGCTCCGGTGGGCCGCGAGGCTTTGTGCATGTGGGCGTGCTCAAGGCGCTGGAAGAACTGGGCCTGGCGCCCGACCTCATCGTGGGCGCCTCCGCCGGTGCGCTCTTGGGAAGTCTGTGTGCGGCCGGTCTGCGTGCCAGCGAAATTGAAACCCTTGCGCTGGAACTGCAGCCCTGGCGCTTGCTGCGGCTGGCGCTGGGGGGCGACGGCTACCTCAGCGGCAGCGCCATTGCCGGGCTGGTGCGCGAGCGCTGCCCGGTGCAGCGGCTCGAAGCCATGCCCGTGCCCATGGCCTGCGTTGCGGCGCGGCGCACCGGCCGTGTGGCGGTCGCGTTTACCGCCGGCGACGTCGGCCTGGCGGTGCAGGCTTCAGCCGCTATTGAAGGCCAGTTTGCGCCCGTGCGCATCCGGGGGCAGCAATACGTGGACGCCGACTGGATCAACCCGCTGCCGGTGCGCGTGGCGCGCGCGTTGGGCGCCCAGCGCGTGCTGGCGGTGGACGCCTCGGCCCACATCACCCAAACCCCACAGGGCGCCGAGCGCTACCACGCCGACGACCTGCGCAAGCAGGCGCTGGTGAACGCCGACGGCGCGTTGGCCGACCTCGTGCTCAAGCCCGACTTTGGTTACTGGGCCGGTATGTCGCTCGAATTTCGTGAGCGCACCATCGAAGCGGGCTACCAGCACACCCTGTCTCAGGCCACGGCGCTGCGTGCTTTGCACGCCGCCTGAAGCCTCGCTCACAGGTCTTTTGCTAGGCGCAGGCCGCTGAACTGCCAGCGCGCTTCGGTGGGGAAAAAGTTGCGGTAGCTGGTGCGGATGTGCGAGCGCGGTGTGGCGCAGGAGCCGCCGCGCAGCACCATCTGGTTCACCATGAACTTGCCGTTGTATTCGCCCACGGCACCGGTCCAGGCGCGGAAGCCGGGGTAAGGCAGGTAGCTGCTGCCGGTCCATTCCCACACATCACCGCCCATCTGCTGCAGCCCGGCATCGGTGCGCGTCTGCGGCAAGGGGTGTAGGGCGCCGCTTTCCAGAAAGTTGCCCCGTGTCTGCAGCGCTTCGCCCAGCGACTGCGCGGCGTGTTCCCATTCGGCTTCGGTGGGCAAGCGGATCGGTTCGCTGTCTTGTGCTGCGCGCCAGCGCGCATTCGCGTCGGCCTCAAACCAGCTGACATGGACCACCGGGCTGTGCGGGTCGATGGGCAGCCGTCCGTGCAGGGTGAATTGGGTCCAGCCGCTGAGCAGCGCCGGGTTGCCGTCCTGCTGCCAAGACAGCGGTGCGGCCACACCGTGGGTGCGCACCCAGTCCCAGCCGGCGGCCATCCACCAGCGCGGGTGGGCGTAGCCGCCATCGGCCATGAAGGCCAGCCACTCGGCGTGCGTCACCAGCCGGTTGCCCAGCGCATAGGTTGGCAACAACACAGCATGTTGCGGGCCCTCGTTGTCAAAAGAAAAGCCGTCGCCACCATGGCCCACGGTGGCGGCACCGCCTGCAGAGCCCACCCAGGCATGCGGCGCTGGCGCTGCGCTCACCTGTTCACAGGGCGAGCGGTACATGGGCGCCAGCGGGTTGCATGAAAGCAGGTGCTTGATATCGGTCAGCAGCAGCTCCTGGTGCTGCTGTTCGTGTTGCAGGCCCAGGGCCACCCGCTCGAGCAGTTCAGCGCTTTCGGCGCCGCTGGTGAGTAGCGCGGTGATGCGTGCGTCCACGTTGTCCCGGTAGGCGAGCACCTCGGCCAGGCTGGGCCGCGTGATCAGGCCGCGCTGGAGCCGGGGGTGCTGATCGCCCACGCCCTGGTAATAGCTGTTGAACAGCACGCGAAAAGCCGGGTGAAAGGGCTGAAAGTCCGGCTCAAATGGTTCCAGTACAAATGTCTCAAAGAACCAGGTCACGTGGGCCAGGTGCCATTTGGTTGGGCTGGCATCGGGTAAGGACTGCACCTGGCAGTCGGCCTCGCTCAAGGGCGCTGCCAGTGCCCGCGTCTGGGCGCGGATGGCCAAAAAGCGTTGCGCGGTTTCGTTGGGATGGTTGTGTTGCAGGGTGGTCATGGCAGAAACCTCATGCGGCAGGCAGCCGCGAGGCCGAATGCAGCCCCATCACCCCGATCACGATCAGCCCGATGCTCACCATCTTGATGGCTGTGGCCGGCTCTTTGAAGTAGTAAATGCCGATCAGCGCGGTGAGCACCGTGCCCACACCAGACCACACGCCGTACACCACGCTCAAGCCCAGCGTGCGGATGATCATGGTGTTGAGGCCAAAGGAAATGCCGTAGAAAACAAAAATCATCACCGAAGGGGTGAGCCGCGTGAAACCTTCGGCCAGGCGCATCGAGGTGGTGCCCGCCACCTCCATCAAAATGGCCAGCCCCAGCAGGGCCCAGGCTTGGCTATGGGTGAGCAGCGGCAGGGCCATGGGCGGTGTGGCGTGGGTTCAGCGCGTGAGCAGCCGGCGCGACGTGTGGCTGGCTGCGTCCACCACCGCCACCATGAGCAGCATGGCGCCCAGGATGGTGGCGGTCTTGTTCATCTGAAACAGGCCCATGTGAAACGCCAGCAACTGGCCCAGGCCGCCTGCGCCCACCACGCCCAGCACGGCCGCGGCGCGTATGTTGTTTTCCCAGCGGTACAGCGTGTAGCTCATCAGCTGGGGCAGCACCTGCGGCAAGGTGGCATAAACGAACACCCTGAAATTGCCCACACCTTGCACCCGCAGCGCCGCGCCGGGGCCAGGCGGTGTGTTTTCAATGGCCTCGGCAAACAGCCGGCCCAGCACGCCGGTGGTGTGAAAGGCGAGCGCCAGCGTGCCGGCAAATGGGCCCAGTCCGGCAGAAATGAGCAGCAGCGCGGCCCACACCAGCTCGGGGATGCTGCGCAGCGCGTTCAGCACCAGGCGGGTGGGCGCGCGGGCCCAGGCGGTGTCGTCCTGGTGCAGACGGCTGGCCGGCAGCGCCAGCGCCAGCCCGGCCCCAGCGGCCAGCACCGTGCCCAGGGCCGACATGGCCAGCGTTTCCCAGGCACCCAGTGCCACTTTGCTCAGAAACTCGGGCGAGGTGTCGGGCGGAAAAAACTCGGCCAGAAAGCGGCCCATGCTGCGTGCCGCGTCCATTGAAAAGAACTGGCCCCACTGCAGGTCGAGCGACCAGAAGCTGGCCACCACCAACACCAGCAGGGCAGCCGTGAACCAGCAGGCCTTGCACCGCGCGTCAAACAGCGGCGGCGGCAGCTTGTGGGTGTCGTTGGCGGCGCGGGGTCGGGTCATCCGAGTGCTTTCCTGAGCCACGCGCTCACCCGGTCGGCCAGCGCCACCAGCGCGATGAACACCAGCAGCATGCTGGCCACTTCGCCGCCTTCAAACATTTTCATGGAGTTGTCCAGCTGCTGCCCCAGGCCGCCCGCGCCCACAAACCCCAGCACCACCGAACTGCGGATGGCGCATTCCCAGCGGTACACGGTGTAGCTGGTGAGTTCGGCCGCGCTGGTGGGCAGCAAGCCGTAAAAAAACGCTTGCAGGCGCCCGCTGCCGTTGCGCAGCAGCGTCTCAGTCGCGTGGGTTTCGCCGCTTTCCAGAATCTCGCCGTACACCTTGCCCAGCATGCCGCCGTAGGTGAGGGCAATGGCGAGCACGCCCGCTGTGGGCCCCAGGCCCACCACGCGCACAAACACCAGCGCCCACACCAGCTCGGGAATGCTGCGCAACACAATCAGCAACCAGCGCACGCTCTGGCGCAGCCAGTAAGGCCCGCGCGCCATGCGGCCCGAGAGCGCCGAAATGGACAGCACCCGCGTGTTGAGCAGCGTGAGCGGCACCGCCACCACCAGCGCCAGCGTGACGCCCGCGGTGGCCATGGCCACGGTGCGCCAGGTTTCGCGCGCGACCATGGCCAGAAATTCGGCATCAAAAACCAGCGGCCAGAAACTGCCGATGAACTGCGCACTGATCTTGACGTTCTCAGGCTCCAGCAGCACCCAGGGCTTGAACTCGGTGGCCACGCCCAGCGGCCACAGCAGCACCAGGCACAGGCTGGCCCAAAACACGCGGCCCAGCCAGGCCGGGTCGCGGGTGGGGGCAGGATGAAGAAGCAATTCAGCCATGGAGGGGCGCCTTTACCCAGCAGCAGCCGCAGAACCGGCTTGGCCGGGTTGCTGGCTGCGCCCCCCTGGCCGGGGGGTGACGCGAAGCGGCGCGGTGGGGCTCATGGTTACCTGCAGTGCATCACCACCGGCTGCGGGCCGGGGTCTGGTGCGTCCAGCGGGGCTGCGGGGGCATCGCCGCGCAGTTCGTGTTCAAACTGGTCGTACAGCCGGGCCAGGCGTGCGCGCGTGACCTCGGCGGCGGGCAGGTCAAAGGCCAGCGCGCCGTCGCGCAGGCCAATGATGCGCGGGAAGTGCGCCAGCGCCACGTCCACCTGGTGCAGCGTGGCCACCAGGGCGGTGCCGCGTTCGCGCGCGCCCGCCAGCAAGGTGCTGATGGCCTGGCGCGAGCGGGTGGGGTCGAGGGCGGACAACGGCTCATCAATCAGCCAGAGCCGGGCTGGCGCCAGCAGCGCGCGCGCCAGGCCCACGCGCTGGCGCTCGCCGCCCGAGAGGCGGTCGACCCGCTCAAACAACTTGTCGGCCAGGTCAAATTGGTCCAGCGCGTCAAACGCGGCGGGAATGTCAGCGGGATAAAACAGCGAACGCAGGCTGGCCAGCAAACCCATGGCCGGCAAACGCCCGGCCAGCACCGCCGTGACCACACGCTGGCGCGGCGGCAGCGGCGGCACCTGGGGTGCCAGAAACAAGCCGCCGCGCAGGCGCTGCAAAGCGCTGCGCCGCAGTTGCCAGGGGTTCACGCCGTCCAGCGCCAGCGTGCCCGCCGTGGGTGGCATGGCACAGGCCAGCACCTGCAGCAGCGTGGTTTTGCCGGCGCCTGACGGGCCGATCACTGCCACCTGTTCGCCAGCCGCGAGTTGCAGGTTCAAGCCTTTGAGCGCGGGCGCCGCCCCGGGGCGGGCGGCCGGGTGGCGCGCGCTGGCGCCCAGCAGTTCAATCTTCAAAACGAAGCTTCGGGTTCAGGTCAGAGCAGGCCGGCGCTGCGTGCAGCGGTTTCCAGACCCTTGTAGTTCTCGGGCGTGGTGGCGATGTAGCGCGTGGCGCGGTTGAGACGCAGGATTTCGGCGTGCTCGGGGTTGGCTGGGTCCAGCGCCAGCAGGGCGGCTTTCACCTTGGCCTGCATGGCGGCCGGCATGTCGGCGTGCACCGACCAGTTGTAGTTGAAGTAACCCGGCGTGGTGAAGAACACGTTCACCGCTTGTGTGTCCACCTTGTTTTCGTTCACAAACTTCTTCCACACGGTGATGTCCAGCGCGGCCGCGTCCACCTTGCCGCTCACCACCGAAGCGATGGTGGCGTCGTGTGCGCCGCTGTAAGCGATGCGGCGGAAATCTTTTTCCGGGTTGATGTTGGCTTGCAGCAAAAAGCTGCGGGGCATGAGGTGGCCCGAGGTGCTGCTTTGCGAGCCAAAGGAAATCTGCTTGCCCTTCATGTCGGCCAGGCTTTTGATGCCCGAGTCCGTCTTGGCAATGAAGACCGACTGGAATTTCGTGTCTTCTTCGCGTTGGGCCAGGGGCACCACTTTGCCGCCCGAGCGCAGGTTGGCTTGCACAAAGGTGAAGCCGCCAAACCACACCAGGTCCACTTTTTTGTTCACCAGCGTTTCCACGGCGGCGGGGTAGTCGCTCACCGGGGTGAACTCCACCTTCACGCCCAGGGCTTTTTCCAGGTAGTTGGCCAGCGGGGTGAACTTGCGCACCTGCTCGGTGGCGGCTTCTTCGGGGATGGTGGTGACGCGGAAGACGTTTTGCGCCTGGGCCAGGCCGGTGAAGGCGGTGCCTGCGGCGAGCACGGCGCAGGTCAAGAGTGCGCGCTTGGTGCGGGAGAAAGTGGCTTGCATGGGTATCCGATAAAAAGGGATGAGAGGCCTGTATTAAACCGCGCAACAGCGACGTTTTGGTTTTGAGGGGCCTTGGGATATGTCCCTGTAAGAAGCGTCCGGCCCGTTCGACCCAGTTCTGATGGCGCGCTGGTTTATAACGCCGATAACGCTTTGCGCCCCTGCAACCCTACCCAGCACCCATGCACCACCCATCCGTTGCTCCCTCTTTTGTGCAGTTGCACCAAACCAACCACGCCGCTGTGCGCGCCGAACTGGCTGCTGGCCTGCAGGCGCAGCCCGCGCATGTGGCGCCCAAGTTTTTCTACGACGCCTTGGGTTCGCGCCTGTTCGACGCCATCACCGAGCTGGTCGAGTACTACCCCACCCGCACCGAGGCCGCCATCTTCCGCGAGCACGGCGAGGCCCTGGCGCAGCAGGTGCCTTCGGGAGCGGTGCTGGTGGATCTGGGCGCTGGCAGCTGCGCCAAGGCGGCCAGCCTGTTCCAGGTGCTGCGCCCGGCCGCTTATGTGGCGGTGGACATTTCGGTGGACTACCTGCGCGACACCATGGGCCCGCTACAGCAGCGCCACACCGGCCTGCCCATGCTGGGTCTGGGTATGGACTTTTCTGCCGAGCTGGCTTTGCCACCCGCAGCCACCGACTGGCTGGCCGCTCAGGGGGCGGCCAGCGCGGCGCGCTGCGTGTTCTACCCGGGCTCCAGCATCGGCAACTTCAACCCCACCGAAGCGCTGGCTCTGCTGCGCCAAGCGCATGCGGTGTGCGCCGCCGGCGGGCCTGGCGGCGGCATCCTGATCGGCGTGGACCGCGTGAAAGACAAGGCCGTCCTGGAGCCCGCCTACGACGACCCGCTGGGCGTGACCGCTGCCTTCAACCGCAACCTGCTGCTGCACACCAACGCCCTGCTGGGCACCGACTTCGCCCCCGCGCGCTGGCGCCATGTGGCGTTTTTCAACGAAACCGATTCGCGCATTGAAATGCATTTGCAGTCGGCGGGCACGCAAACTGTGCGCTGGCCCGGCGGCGAGCGCACCTTTGCCGACGGCGAGCAGATGCACACCGAAAACTCCTACAAATGGCAGCCCGCAGACTTCGACGCGCTGCTGCGCGAGGCGGGTTTTGGCGCCTCCAGCCACTGGACGGACGAGAAGGGTTGGTTCAGTGTTTTTTGGGCACCTGTGTAAACGCGTCAATTCGTTCCCCCTGATCCCGCTTGGCGCCTTCCCCCTCTGGGGTAAGGTTGGGACGGGGGCGAACGTGAGAAACCGCAGCCGACAGCGAAAAGCCGGGTGAAGAGCCCCCTCCCCAGCCCTCCCCCAGAGGGGGCGCGAGCACCACCACTCAAGCCACCACACTCCTGAATCCCGCCACGGTGTCGTTGCGCTCGGGCGTGAAGTAGTTGCGGTATTTCGGGTGGCGCATGCGAGCCACCGTCGCGGGGCTGGCGCCTTTGAGCACCGGGCGCCCGTCGAACCACGGTGCCGAATAGTCCAGGTAAGGGTGTGGCGTGAAGCCGGGGAAGGGTGCAAAGGCGCTGGCCGTCCATTCCCACACAGCGCCCCAGGCAAAGCCGGGCAGCGTGTGCGCGGCCAGTTCCCATTCGGCTTCGGTGGGCAGGCGCCGCCCCGCCCATTGGCACCAGGCCTGGGCTTCAAAAGCACTGAGGTGGCAGGCGGTGGCGCTCAGGTCCAGCGGCTGCCACTGGCCGTGGTGCAGCTGTTCCCAGCCTTGGTCGGTGCGCCGCAGGTAGCGCGGCACGCCAGCGCCCGTGCGGCTGCGCCAGGCCCAGCCGGCTTCGCTCCAAAAAGTGCGCTGTGCCGCGCTGCCGCTTTCAACAAACGGCAGGTACTGCGCCCAGGTCACCGCACGCGCGTCGATCTCAAACGCGTCCACCGCCACCGGGTGGACGCCCAGCTCGTTGTCAAACGCAAAGCCTGGGCCGCTGCGGCCCAGTTGCCAGGTGGTGGCGGGCACGGCCATGGTGTGCAGTGCTGGGGTGTTGGCTGTTCCGGCGCTGGCCACGCCTGCGCCAAGGCCCGGGTCAAAACCCAGGTTTTGCGCCATGTACACCGCCGCTTCGGCGTGCATGTCTTCATGGAACAGCGCCAGGCGAAAGAAATACAGGCCGGTGTCGGTTTCTTCCGCGTCCTCCAGCAGCGCCAGCGTGTGTTGCAGGCTCTCGGTCAGGTCGGTGCGCAGTTCGTTGGCGCAGGGCAGGTTCAAGGCCCAGCGCAGGTCGTGGGCTACTGTGCTGGAATTGAACAGGCTGTCCACGTCAAGCCCGCGCAGCGCTTGCCGGGCCGGGTGGCGCGCTGCGTGGGGGTTGGCTTGCAGGCCACGCTGGCGCTCGGGGTTGCGGGCCAACCACCAGTCGGCAAACCAGCCCACATGGCCCAGTTCCCACAACGGCAGGTTCAGCTCGGGGGTGCAAGGCACGCGCAAGCCAGCGCCCAGCGCAGCTTCGTAGGCGTCAAACAGCGCCAGCGTGCGCGCCCGGGCGTCGGTGAGCGCCAGGGCCAGCGCAGCCTTGCCCGCGCAGCGGGCTTGTTCGGCTTCCCCGGTGGGTTCGAACACAATGTCAGACACTCACTGCTCCCATGAAAAAACCTTCACTCTGTATCGTCACGCCGGCTCTGGCCGACGCCAACAACGGCAACTGGCAAACCGCCCGCCGTTGGGCGCACATGCTGGCGGGCCATTATCGGGTTCGGTTGGCCAAACAGTGGCCCGATTCAACCACCACCGACGACGGCACGGACATCTTGCTCGCGTTGCACGCGCGCCGCTCGGCCGCTTCGGTGGCCGCCTGGGCAAAGGCCTACCCGGCCAAACCGCTGGTGCTGGCGCTCACCGGCACCGACCTTTACCGCGACATTGCCACCGATGCCAGTGCCCAGCAGTCTTTGGCGCTGGCGCACCGCCTCGTTGTGCTGCAAGAGCAAGGCCCGCACGAGCTGCCCGAAGCCCTGCGCAGCAAGTGCCGCGTGGTGTTTCAGTCCAGCACCGCGCGCCAGACACTGCCCAAAACCCACGCGCACCTGCGCGCGGTGATGGTGGGCCACCTGCGGGAAGAAAAATCGCCGCAAACCCTGTTTGAAGCGGCGCGCCGGATTCAGCCCGACGAGGGGATTTACCTGGACCATGTGGGTCATGCGCTGGACCCGGCCCTGGGTGAAGCTGCACGCCAGACCCAGCGCGACTGCCCACACTACCGCTGGCTCGGCGGGCAGCCGCACGCCGCCACGCGCGGGCGCATCCAGCGCGCACACCTGCTGGTGCACCCCAGCCGCATGGAAGGCGGCGCCCACGTCATCATGGAAGCGGTGTTGTGTGGCACGCCGGTGCTGGCCTCGCGGGTGCCGGGCAATGTGGGCATGCTGGGCAGCGGCTACGCGGGCTACTTTGCGCCCGGCGACGCTGGCGCGCTGGTGGCCCTGTTACGCCGCTGCCGCAGCGAGCCTGCTCAAGGAGGCGGCGCGCTGGCATCGCTGCAGGCCCAATGCGCCGCCCGGGCACCGCTGTTTTCGCCCCATGCCGAGCGGGCAGCGCTGCTGGGGGTGCTGGCCGAGCTTGTTTGATTGTTCAACACACATTCGCTGTCCAGATCGGGTCTATCCATGCAAACACCACACATCCTGGCCTTTGACATTTTTGGCACCGTGGTCGACTGGCACGGCAGCATCCAACGCGAGGTGCAGGCGCTGTACCCGGCGGTGGACGCTGACGCCTTCGCGCTCGCCTGGCGTGCGGGCTACCAGCCGGCCATGGCGCGGGTGCGCTCGGGTGAGCTGGGCTGGACGCGCATTGATGAGTTGCACCGGCTCATCCTGGACGGTCTGTTGCCTCGCTTTGGCCTGGACCACCTGGGCGAGGCCGAGCGCCAGCACCTCAACCGCGTCTGGCACCGCCTGGACCCCTGGCCCGACACGGTGCAAGGGCTGACGCGGCTCAAGACCCGCTTCACCCTCTGCACCCTGTCCAACGGCAACATTGGGTTGCTGACGAACATGGCCAAACGCGCCGGGCTGCCGTGGGACTGCATCTTGTCGGCCGAGGTGTTTCGCGCCTACAAGCCCGACCCGCGCACCTACCTGGGCGTGGCCCACACCTTTGACGTGGCGCCCGCCGACGTGATGCTGGTGGCTGCCCACCAGGATGACCTGGCTGCCGCTCGCGCCTGCGGCCTGGGCACGGCCTACATTGAGCGCCCGCTCGAATTCGGCGCTGCGCAGCCCAAAGACGTGTCGCCCGACCCGAGCAACACACTGCACGCCCGCGACTTGACCGACCTGGCCACTGTGCTCGGCTGCTGAGCCGGGTCGGGCGGCTGTGCGGGAAAGCGATCGGATCAATAAATCATTGTTCGCTTATATTTAGTGCTCCGTGGCGCTGTCCGTGCCACCTGCATGGAGCCCTGAACATGAACCGCTTTCTTCAAACCGCCCTGGCTGCCGCCGTGCTGGCCGCCGCACCGCTGGCACACGCCGACAACAAGGCCCTTGCCGTGGACGAGATGGAGGCCTACCTGGAGTTTGTGGATTACGGCGGCGGCGTGATTTTTGCCGAGCAAATTCCGGCCGACGAGTGGAAAAAAATGATCGTCATCGACGCCCGCGATGCCGGCCAGTTTGCCAAGGGCCACATTCCGGGCGCCATCAACATGGACTGGCGCCAGGTGCTGGCCAAGCGCAACACCATCCCCAAAGACAAGCCGGTGCTGATTTATTGCAACACCGGCTCGCTGTCGGCCCAGGCCGGTTTTGCCCTGCGCGTGGCGGGTTGGGACAACCTGCGTATCTTGCAAGGCGGCATGGAAGAGTGGAAGGCCAAGGGCGGGTTTGAGGCTGCGGCCAAGGCCACGGTGCCGGCCAAACATTGAACCCAGCCAGCGCTCGTTGCCGTTACCGCACCGTGACGCTGGTGTTCACGGCCGCCGTGAGCGTTTGGCCGGGGTTCAGGTTGTCCAGCAGTTCCAGTTTCAGGTCGTAGTTGCCCACGGGCGGCGAGAGCCAGGTTTCGGTCTGCCCCTGGTTGAAATTCATCACCGCGGGGGTGCCGCCACTGCGGGGTATGACGGTCAGGCGAAAGTGGCCGGTGTCCTTTTCCTGTTGCGACTGGTGCGCCACGTTCAGCGCCGAAGCATGGAACTGCACACGGAAGGGCCGCCGAACCTCAGCGCCCCCATTGACCGCCACGCTGATGCCTTTGACCGCGAGAAGCTTCGGGTCGGTGGCGTTCTTTTTCGTGACGGTGATGCTGGCCGGTTTGCTGTAAACGAAGTGGGGCAGGTGGTTTTGATCGGCCAGCAGCATGCGCAGGGTGTAGGTGCCGGGGGCCAGGTTCAACACCGTTTCCATCTGGCCTTTGCCAAAGTGGATGTATTGCTCGTTGAAGGGCAGCGCTTGCTTGAAATTCAGGGGCAGGTCGCGGTTGATCAGCAGGTGGTGGTGACCGCTTTTGGTCCGTGCCGAGCTGCTGATGGGCGCCAGCCCCCAGCCACCCGAGAGTCCAAACTTCAGCAGATACGGTGTCTCGATCTTGTCGCCATCTTGCAGGTTGGTGAAATAGGCCTCGGCTTCCAGGCGGGGTGTCGGAACCTCCCACGGGTGCGGCTGTGGGGCGGGCGCGCCCGGTGTTTGCGTGTGGGCCGGTAGCGAGAAAACGGCAGCCAAAAGAAGCAAGGGAAGCTTGCGCGTGGATGGTGTGGTGGGCATGTCGGTGTGGTCGGTCGGTGGAGTGTCGGTCCATGCGAACCGCCTTGAGATGCGAGGGAATTTTATGGGCTGTCGCCCATGTGGGCCGCCGGGTGCCCCAGCCCGCCAGCGGCATGGGGCTGCTGACAACCAAACGGTTGCCTGGCGTCAGGGCGCCACAGCCAGCCAGCGCAGACCGGCCACCCAGCCGGTGCTGCGGCTGGCGGTGTTGTCGCTGTCCGCGCCGATCAGCACCGTGTTCACGCGGGGCGCGCTGGCGTTGGCGGGCAGTTCGTCGGCAAACAGCGTGGCGAAGTCTTGGGCCACGTCGCGGGTTTCGGTGACCCACTGGCCCAGGGCGGCGCCCTGGCCTTGCAGGCTGATGAAGCGCACGCGCCGCGTGTAGGGGTTGGCGCCTTGCAGGCCCGCCGGCGCGGCGCTGTCCCACACGTAGCACAGCGTGGCCGCTGGCAGGGCCTCGCCGCTCACGCTGCGGGCCAAGCGCAGCACGGTGCGCTCGACAAATGGCACGCGCTCCAGCGGGTGGTCAAACATCACGCAGACCTTGAGCGCCGCGTCGTCGCCGGCCTTGGTCAGCAGGTCGGGTGGAGCTTTGCCGCCGCTGAGCGGCTGGTCCAGCCGCCAGCGCCACTGCAGTTGGGCTGGCAGCGCGTCTTTGGGGTCGTGCACCAGCGTGCCGTACGACGACGCGGTGCTCACCTTCAGGGCAGCCTGGCCGTCTACGGTGCCCGCTTCGAAGCGCGTGGCCGGTAGGTCGGCGTGTTTCTTGGGAAAGCCCACAAAACGCCAGGCCGGGTTGAGCGCACCGTCGGCTTTCAGCAGGGGTGGTAACGCTTGGGCGGCCGCAGCCAAGGGCCACAGCGCACACAGCGCCAGCAGCGTGCGTGTGCTCATCGCCCGGTGTCGTTGAGCGACCAGTCGTAGTCGAGAAAGCCCACGCGCAGGGTCTTCGCTTTCAACGCGGCCCGCTCGGCAGGTTGGTTGCTCAGCAGCTCGGCGTAGGCGGCAAACACGTCTTCCACCTGCTTGAAGCCGCCGTGGCCTTTTTCAAAATCTTCCTTGAACCACTTGAAGATCTGGCTCACCGCCACCTGGTTGCCCTGCACCCGGTTGCGCGTGCGGTCGGCCATGAAACGGCGCATGCCGTCTTCCAGTTGCGCGTCCAGCTTGTCGGCGGTGAAGGCTTCGTCTCGCAGCGCCGGGCAGCCGATGCTGGCGCAGTTGACCGCGGCGTGGATGCGCGGCTCGTTGTAGCGCGGGCGCAGCTGCTCGTGTTCGATCCAGTCCAGGTGGCGCTCTTCACCCAGCAGGGTGAAAAACTTCTTTTTCCAGGCCGACTGCACAAACGAACCCAGTTCCTTGATGGACTTGAGATCCGGGTATTTCGTCAGGATCAGCTCAACCGTGAAGGCGTTGTAGGCGTTGATCAAAAAAGCCATCTGCTGTGGCCGGCTCCAGCCTTCAAAGCTGGCTTTGGGCACGGCGCTCATGGCGTCCAGCACGGTTTTGAGTGCGGCGCGGTCGGCGGCAAAGCCTTTGTAGTGGGCGCGCGACTGTTTGCCGTCGGGCAACCAGCGCACGTGTTTTTTCAGCAGGGCGTTCCAGGCGGCGTGGCTGTGGTCAAAACCGGCTTGGGCTTGCGCCGCGAGCGGCACGGTCAGTGCAGCAGCGAGCAGGGTGATGAAGTGGCGGCGTGGGTGCATGGGGTGTGGACTCCGTTGGTGCGGTCGGGTTCAACCGCGCTTCCAGTCGTGGAACTTCTTCACCCAGGCCAGCAACTGGTGCGGCTGGTGGGCGCGCTTCCACTCACCGGCCGCGTACTTGTTGGCCTCGGCCAGCGTAGGGTAGGTGTGGATGGTGCCCAGGATCTTGTTCAGGCCCAGCCCGTGTTTCATGGCCAGCACGTACTCGGCCAGCAGGTCGCCTGCGTGGGTGCCAACGATGGTGACGCCCAAAATGGTGTCTTTGCCCGGCACAGTGAGCACCTTGACGAAGCCGTGGGCCTCGCTGTCGGCGATCGCGCGGTCCAGGTCGTCGATGCCGTATTTGGTGACCTCGTAGGGAATGTTCTTTTCTTTCGCTTCCTGCTCGTTCAGTCCCACGCGCGCCACCTCGGGGTCGATGAAGGTCGCCCAGGGAATGACCGAGTAGTCGGCCTTGAACTTCTTGAAGTCGCCGAACAGCGCGTTCACCGCTGCGTACCAGGCCTGGTGCGCGGCCACGTGGGTGAACTGGTAGGGCCCGGCCACGTCGCCGGCGGCATAGATGTTGGGGTAGATCGTCTGCAGGTATTCGTTGGTCTCGACCGTGCGGTTCGTCGGAATGCCCAGGTCTTCCAGGCCGTAGCCGGTCAGGCGCGCCACGCGGCCCACGGCGCAGAGCAACTGGTCGAACGCAATGCGCTTTTCAGTCCCGCCGTGTTCCACCACCAGGGTCTTTTCGCCGTTCACCAGCTCGCAGCGCAGCGCCTTGTGCCCGGTCAGCACCGCCACACCATCGGCCTCCAGCGAGGCCTTGGCCAGCGCGCTCACTTCTTCGTCTTCGCGCACCATGATGCGCGCGCCCATTTCCACCTGCGTCACCTGCGAGCCCAGGCGGGCAAAGCTTTGCGCCAGTTCCGAACCGATGGGGCCACCGCCCAGCACGACCAGGCGCCGGGGCACCTCGTCCAGCTTGGCGAACTCATCCCACAGCGTGTCGCTGGTCACGTAGCCGACGTCATCGAGTCCCGGCAGTGGCGGCACGAAGGGGCGCGCACCGGCGGCGATCACGATGCTGCGCGCAGTGAGTCGCTGCGTGCCACCACCGTTCAGGGCAACCTCCACCGTCCACGGGTTCACCAGTTTGGCGTAGCCCTGCAGCACCTCCACGCCCAGGCCGGTGTAGCGCTCGACGCTGTCATGTGGCTCGATGGCTTTGATGACGTCGTGGATGCGCTGCATCACCGCCTTGAAGCTGAAGGTGGGCGTGGTGTCGTTCAGACCGTAGTTCGCGCCGTGGCGCATCTGGTGCGCGAGCTTGGCGCTCTTGATCAGCGCCTTGCTCGGCACGCAGCCGTAGTTCAGACAGTCACCGCCCATCTTGTGCGCCTCGATCAACGTGACCTTGGCCTTGACGGCCGCAGCGATGTAGGCCGACACCAGACCACCCGCGCCCGCGCCGATCACGATCAGGTTGCGGTCGAAGGTCTTGGGTCGCACGCTCGCCCATTGGGCATAGACCTTGCGTTCTTGCACCGCTTCAACGATCTTGCGGGCGATCAACGGAAACAGGCCCAGCAGCACAAAACTGCCCAGCAGCGTGGGGCTCAAAATACCTTGCAACGAGTCGAGCTTGCCCAGCTGCGTGCCCGCGTTCACATACACGGCGGTGCCGGCCAGCATGCCCAGCTGGCTCACCCAGTAGTACGTCCGGGTCTTCATGCTGGTCAGGCCCATCAGCAAATTGATGACGAAAAACGGCACCACCGGAATCAGCCGCAGCGTGAACAGGTAAAAAGCGCCGTCTTTCTGGATGCCCTTGTTCACATCGGCCAGGCGCTGACCAAAGCGGCTTTGCACCGAGTCGCGCAGCAAAAATCGGGCGGTCAAAAAAGCCAGCGTGGCGCCGATGCTGGACGCAAACGACACCAGCAGCAAACCCCAGCCCAGGCCAAAAATGGCACCGCCCGCCAGTGTGACGATGACCGCACCGGGCAACGAGAGCGCGGTGACCGCCACGTAGACCAGAAAGAAGCCCAGCGCCAGTTGCACCGGCTGCTGTTCGCGCAACGCAGCCAAGCTGGCCTGACTTTCTTTCAAAAACGCCAAGCTGAAATAGCGGTCCAGCCCCAAGGCAAAAAAGGCCACGATGCCCAGCAGCACCGCGATGAGGAGTAAGACTTTGCGGAGATTCAAGACTGTTCCTTGTAGGTTCTGTTGCGTGTGAGTCGCAGCAGGCCGACCATTCTTACACTCGGACCCTGCCGACACACCGCGCCCAGCCCATGAACCCCACGGATTCCAAACACAACGCGCTCGCCCCTTCGCCGCCCAACCGGACGCAAGCCCTGTGCAGCGCCCTGCGCGCCGCCCTGGCCGACGCACACCACCTGGGCGCCCAGCAGCCACTGGAGCCCCTGCCCGACAAAGGCCTGGCGCACGACCATGTGCGCCTGGTGGGCACCGGGCTGCTGGCGCGCATCCCCAAACAAAGCCAGATGGGGCTGGATGCGGCCCACAACCTGACCTACCAGCGCGCCTGTTTCGAGCGCGCCGCCGCCGGCGGCCACACGCCCGCGCTGCACGGCTGGCTGGCGCCCAGCGCCCACCTGCCACGCGGTGCCTTGCTGGTGGAGGAAGTGGTGGGCCGGCCTGCGCGCCTGCCCCACGACCTGCCCGCCATCGCGCGCAGCCTGGCGGCGTTGCACACGCTGGCACTGCCCAGCCCCGCCGCCGGGGCGCCGTTGCTGTGGCCACCCGACCCGCTGCAAGCGCTGTGCGACGAGATTGAAGCCCAGGCCAGCCACCTGCCGGCCGCCCGTGTGGCGCCGGTCGTGGCGCAGGCGGTGGCGCATCAGCTGCAGCAGCTCAAGGCCTTGTGCACCGCAGCGCCCCGCCCACCGCGCAGCCTGATCGCGTTTGACGCGCACCCGGGCAACTTCATCGTGCGTGCCGACGGCCGCGCCATGCTGGTGGACCTGGAGAAATGCCGCTACAGCCACCCCGGGCTCGACCTGGCCCACGCTACGCTCTACACCTCGACCACCTGGGACGTGGACACCCACGCCGTGCTCAGCGTGGACGCCGTGGCCGGCCTCTACCGCGACTGGGCCACTGCCGCCGGGCCGGCTGCCGAAGCGGCCGCCGCCTGGCATGTGCCCTTGCGTAGCGCCATGGCACTGTGGTCGCTCACCTGGTGCGCCAAGTGGCGCGTGCTGGAGGGGGCTGCCGCCCAGCCCGGCGGTGACGGCGAAGACTGGTCGGTCCAGCGCAGCCAGGCCGAGCTGGTGCGCCATGTGCGCGAGCGGGTGGACCACTACCTCAGCCCCGGCGTGGTGGAGCGCTTGCTGCACGAACTGCACGCCTTGAACGAGGCACTGCGCCCATGAAGCTGGCCGTGGTGTTGCCGGTACTGAACGAGGGCGCGGCCCTGCAGCCCCGGCTGCAGGCGCTGGCACCGCTGCGCGCACGCGGGGCCTGGGTGGTGCTGGTGGACGGCGGCAGCACCGACGGCACCTGCGCCACGGCACAGCCGTGGTGCGATGCCGTGCGGGTGGCGCCGCGCGGGCGCGCTGCGCAAATGAACGCCGGGGCTGCGGCAGCGGCGAGGGCCGGGGCCGACGTGTTGCTGTTTCTGCACGCGGACACCCAGTTGCCGCCCGATGCCGATCGGCTGATAGAAACCGCGTTGGCCCGAGGCGCGGCCTGGGGGCGCTTTGACGTGCGCATCGACGGCGTGCACCCCTTGCTGCCCATGGTCGCTGCGTTCATGAACCTGCGCTCGCGCCTCAGTGGCATCGCCACCGGCGACCAGGCCCTGTTTGTGCGCCGCCGCGTGTTTGAAGCGCTCGGCAGCTTTGCGCCCCTGCCGCTCATGGAAGACATTGACCTCAGCGCCCGGCTCAAGCGCTGTTCACCGCCGGCCTGCGTGCCGCAGCGCGTCACCACCGCCGGGCGGCGCTGGGACCAGCACGGCCTGTGGCGCACTATTGCTTTGATGTGGCGCCTGCGCGCCGCTTATGCCGCCGGGGCCGATCCGCACGCCCTGGCCTTGCGCTACGGCTATACGCCGCGCGCCCCGGCTGGCGTGGCCGTGGTGGCCAAGGCACCGGTGCCCGGCCTGGCCAAAACGCGGCTGATGCCGGTGTTGGGTGCCGCCGGTGCCGCCCGCGCGCAGCGCGGTTTTGCCCTGCAAACCCTGGCCACCGTGCGCTCGGCCAGCACGGGGCCGCTCACGCTGTGGTGCGCGCCCGATACCCGGCACCGCTTCTTTCGCGCCCTGCGCCTGCGCCACGGCGTGGTGTGTCAACCGCAGCCCCCGGGCGACCTGGGCCAGCGCATGGCGGCGGCCATGGCCGCGCACTTTGCCGCCCAGCCCCACATGCCCTGGCTGGTGGTGGGCACCGACTGCCCGGCGCTCACCCCCGCCCACCTGCAGCAGGCCGCCGATGCCCTGCAAACACACGACGCCGTGCTGATACCGGCCGAAGACGGCGGTTACGTGCTGCTGGGCCTGCGGCGCCCGCTGGCCGGCGTGTTTGAACGCATCGACTGGAGCACCGAACGGGTGTTGGAGCAAACCCTGGAGCGTCTGCATGAAGCAGGTGCCAGCTGCATGGAGTTGCCCGCCCTGTGGGATGTGGACGAGCCTGCCGACTGGCAGCGCTGGGTCCGGGCGGTATCCAGACATTGACCGTGGTCAACGTCTGCGCCTGTTGGCTGAACCATGGGTTGCCGGCGCGTCTGACTGGGGTATGGTTTTCATATCCCATGAGAGGTTCACGCAACCATGTCCCTGCCACCACCACCGAGCCGCACCGAAACCCCATCAGCACCCGCCGTGCCCTGGCATGCCCGCGAAACCGAGCAGGCGCTGGCTGCGCTGCACGCCTCGCTTGCGGGCCTGAGCAGCCGAGAGGCCGCCGAGCGCCTGCAGCAACACGGCCCCAACCGGCTGGAGATGGTGGAGGGCCCCGGCCTGTGGCGGCGGGTGCTGGCGCAGTTCAACAACCTGCTGATCATGGTGCTGCTGGCTGCGGTGGTCGTCACCGCGCTGATTGGCCACACGCTGGATGCTGGCGTGATCCTGGCGGTGGTGTTGTTCAACGTGCTCATTGGGGTGTTGCAAGAGGGCAAGGCTGAAAAAGCGCTGCAAGCCATACGCCACCTGCTGGCCCCGCATGCCATGGTGTTGCGCGACGGCCGCCTGAAAGACATCGACGCCGCCGACCTGGTGCCCGGCGATGTGGTGCAGGTCGCTTCGGGCGACAGCCTGCCAGCCGACCTGCGCTGGCTGCAGCTCAACAACCTGCGGGTCGATGAGTCGGCCCTGACCGGCGAATCGATGCCGGTGGAAAAGACGCTGGCCTCGGTGGAGCCAGACGCTGCGCTGGGCGACCGCCTGTGCATGGGCTACGCTGGCACCCTGGTGACGCAGGGCCAGGCGCGGGGTGTGGTGGTGGCGACCGCTGGTGCCACCGAAATGGGGCGCATTGGCCACCTGCTGGAGTCGGTGGAGCAGGTGACCACGCCGCTGGTGCGCAACATGGCCCAGCTGGCGCGCTGGATCACGCTCGCCGTGGTGGCCGCTGCTGCCGCGCTGTTTGCCTTTGGCACGCTGGTGCGTGGCATGCCGGCGGCCGAGATGTTCATGACCGCTGTGGGCCTGGCGGTGGCGGCCATCCCCGAAGGTTTGCCGGCCATCATGTCCATCACATTGGCCATTGGCGTGCAGCGCATGGCCGCCCGCCATGCGGTGATCCGCCGCCTGCCCGCGGTTGAAACCCTGGGGTCGGTCACGGTCATCTGTTCCGACAAAACCGGCACGCTGACCCGCAACGAGATGACGGTGCAGCAGGTGGTGCTGGCCGACCGCGTGGTCGACGTGGAGGGCGCCGGCTACGCGCCCGAGGGCAAGCTGTGTTGCCATGGCCATCAGCTGCAACCGGCCGAACTGTTTCGCGAAGCGGCGGCACTGCTGGCCCTGGCCGAGGCCGCAGCGCTGTGCAACGACGCCAGCCTGCACCTGGAGGGCGGCCAGTGGCAGCTGGTGGGCGACCCGACCGAAGGCGCGCTGCTGACCTTGGCCATGAAGGCCGGCCTTGACCCGCAAGAATTGGCCCGCGAGCGCCCACGCACCGGGGGCATTCCGTTCGAATCGGAGCACCGCTACATGGCCACGGCCCATGCCACCGAAACAGACCTGCCGGCGGGCCACGAGCTGCTGCTCAAGGGCGCGCCTGAGCGGGTGCTGGGCATGTGCAGCCACCAGCTGGCCGGCGACGGACGCGCCGCACCCATCGACGAAGTGCATTGGCAGCAGGCGATCGATCAGCAAGCCCGCGCTGGGCGCCGAGTGCTGGCGCTGGCGCGCGGGCATGTGAACACCGCCACGGCGCTGGACAGCCGCAGCGGCGTCGAGGGACTGACGCTGCTGGGTCTGGTGGCCATCATCGACCCGCCGCGCCAGGAGGCCATCGAGGCGGTGGCCCAGTGCCGGGCGGCCGGCATTCGCGTGAAGATGATCACCGGCGACCACGGCGTGACGGCCAGTGCCATTGCCACGCAGCTGGGCATGGGCGAGCACCTGCGCGCAGTGACCGGCCCCGACATCGAGGCTTTGGACGACGTGGCTTTGCAGCAGGTGGTGCAGGACGCCGATGTGTTTGCCCGCGCCAGCCCCGAGCACAAGCTGCGCCTGGTGCAGGCCTTGCAGGCGCGCGGCGAGGTGGTGGCCATGACGGGCGACGGCGTGAATGACGCACCGGCGCTCAAGCAGGCCGACGTGGGCGTGGCCATGGGCCGTAAAGGCACCGAAGCGGCCAAACAGGCCGGTGCCATCGTGCTGGCCGACGACAACTTTGCGTCCATTGCCCACGCGGTGGAAGAGGGCCGCACGGTCTACGACAACCTGCGCAAGACCATCACCTTTCTGCTGCCCATCAACGGTGGCGAGTCCATGTCGCTGCTGGCGGCTGTGCTGCTGGGCCTGGCCTTGCCCATCATGCCGGTGCAAATCTTGTGGGTGAACATGGTCAGCTCGGTGGCGCTGGCCATGGTGCTGGCGTTTGAGCCCACCGAGCCCGATGTGATGAAACGTGCCCCGCGCCCACCCGGCGAGGCCATGCTCAGTCCGTTCGTGATCTGGCGCATCGTGTTGGTGTCCACCCTGTTCACGCTGGGTATTTTCGGCATGTTTCAGTGGTCCTTGTCCACGGACGCCTCGCTGGAAGAAGCGCGCACCATGGCCGTCAACACCCTGGTGGCGATGGAGGTTTTTTACCTGTTCAGCGTGCGCTACCTCAAGGCGCCCTCGTTCACCGGGGCGGGTGTGCAGGGCACACCGTGGGTGCTGCTGGCGGTGGGTGTGGTGGTGCTGCTGCAGGCTTTGTTTACCTATGCGCCTTTCATGCAGAGCTGGTTCAACACCCGGGCGCTTCACCCCGCCGATGTGCTGCTGTGCGCGCTGGCGGGCCTGGCGGTGCTGGTGCTGCTGGAGCTGGAAAAGTGGGTGCTGCGCCAGCGCAACGCGGCGTAGCGCCCGGCGCCTGGCTTGATCGGGCGCCGGGCGCCGGTATAGTCCAGCCCTTTCATCCTTGAATGTGTTCGGCGCCGTGGCCCTTTGGGGCGGCGCCTTTTTTCTTTTGTGTCTTCGTGATCTCCCCCAGCTTCCTGAAAGCGCGCACCGAGCTGCGCGCCATTGCCCTCATCGCCTTGCCTGTCATCACCGCGCAGCTGCTGCAGATGGGTATGGGCGTGGCCGACACGGTGATGGCTGGGCGCATCAGCCCGCTGGCCCTGGCGGCGGTGGCGATGGGCTCGGCCATGTGGTTTTTCACCTTCATCGCTGGCCTGGGCCTGATGCTGGCGCTCACGCCCATCATGGCCCACCACGTGGGGGCCAACCGCCACCACCTGATCGGTGACGAATGGCGACAAGGCCTCTGGCTGGCGCTGGGGCTGTCGCTGGTGCAAATCGCCACACTGTTCGCTCTGGCCCTGCTCATGCCGCACCTGGGCATATCGCCCGAGATCGTGAGCGAGACGCGCCGCTACCTGCTGTGGGTGGGCTGGAGCCTGCCGTTCACCTGCCTCTACTTGGTGCCGCGTTTTCTCAACGAGTCCATGGGCCACACCATGCCCATGCTGTGGACCCAGCTCCTGATGCTGCCGCTCAACGTGCTGGGCAACTACGTGTTCATGTACGGCCATTTCGGCTGGCCCGCCATGGGCGGTGCCGGCGCGGCGCTGTCCACCGGCATCGCCCAGACCCTCGGCTGCCTGGCACTGTTTACCTACACCCTGCGCGCACCGCGCTACGCCGCGCACCGGCTGCGCCAGACCTGGACCCGGCCCGACTGGGCGCACATCGGCCGCATCGTGCGCCTGGGCCTGCCCATTTCCATTGGCATGGCCATGGAGTCCGGCATGTTCACCGCCACCGCGCTGCTCATGGGGCGCTTTGGCGTCGACGCGGTGGCGGGCCACCAGATCGCCATCAACATCGCTTCCATCGCTTTCATGGTTCCACTGGGCATATCCATTGCGCTCACGGTACGGGTGGGCCAGGCGCTGGGCGCGGGCGACCCGCTGGCGGCGCGCTACCGGGGCCGCCTGGGCATTGCGCTGTGCACCGGCTTCATGGCCGTGTCTGCCGGGGTGCTCTGGAGCGCCAATGAATTCCTGGCCGGCCTCTACACGGCGAACGCGCAGGTGGTGGCGGTGGCAGCGCAGTTTCTGGTGTTCGCGGCCGTGTTCCAGCTGGTTGACGGCCTGCAGGTGGGTGCCATGGGGGTGCTGCGCGGCTACAAAGACACCAAAGTGCCGATGTTCGTCACCGTGTTTTGTTACTGGGTGATTGGCATGGGCCTGAGCCTCGGCCTGGGTGTTTTCGGCCCCTTGGGCCCGGTCGGCCTGTGGGTGGGTTTGGTGGGCGGTCTGGCGGTGGCGGCCGTGGTGCTCACCGCGCGCTTCTGGCGGTTGACCCGGGATGTGCCCAAAAGCAAGCCATTGCTGCCCTGAACCCGTCTGCGGTCGCGCGCCGCATGCCCCGTGTCAGGCGTACACCGTCAACCAAACCGCTGCCATCCCCACACGATGCGCATGGCGATGGTGATGCCGCACAGCACTGCAAAGCCGTAGGCGATGTACGGGAACCACTGCGGCCACAGGCACATGGCGGTGAAGGCGAGGATGGTTTCGGTGGCTTCCGTGAGGCCGCCCAAAAAGTAGAAGCTTTTGTCGGGGAACGCCAGCGACTGCAGCTTGCGTTTTTCGGCCACGGCGGCAAACGCCAGAAAGCTGCTGCCGGTGCCGATGAAAGCCGCCAGCAGCACGGCGGCGGGCAGGGCATTCTGGGCCGGCTCGGCGATGGCGAAAGCGAGCGGAATGGATGCGTAAAACAAAAAGTCGAGCGTGATGTCCAGGAACCCGCCTCGGTCGGTGGGTTGGGTGGCGCGGGCCACGGCACCGTCCAGCCCGTCCATGAGGCGCGAAATCAGCAGCAACGCCAGGCCCACCCAGTCATGCTGCAAGGCAATGGCCGTGGCGGCGCCCATGCCCACGGCAAAACCGGCGAGGCTGATCGCGTCTGCCCCCACGCCCAGGCGCACCAGCCCGCGCGCGGCGCGGGTCATGAGCGGCTTCAGCGCCCGTTGGATGGCTTTATCCAGCATGGGTCAGCGCGATCAGTTGATCGGGGTCGGCCACATCGGCAGCGTCGTGCGTGACCAGCACCGCCGGTATCTGCCGAGCGCGGATGTGCTCAAAAACAAAGGCGCGAAACTGGTCGCGCAGCGCGGCGTCGAGCTTGGAAAAAGGTTCGTCCAGCAGCAGGGCCCGCGGCTGGGCCAGCAAGGCGCGCATGAGCGCCACGCGGGCACGCTGCCCGCCCGACAAGGTAGCCGGGTCGCGTTCGCCATAGCCCTGTAGGCCTGCCTCAGCCAGCGCCTGCTGCACCTGGGCCAGGCGCTGCGCGCGCGGGCCGGGTGGCACGGCAAACAGCAGGTTTTCTGCCACTGTGAGGTGGGCAAACAGCAGCGGGTCCTGAAACAGCAGGCCCACGCCGCGTTGTGCGGTGGGGCGCTGGCTGATGTCTTCGCCGTTGAGCCGCACACTGGCTTGTGCGCGCAGCGCCTGCGTGCCTTCGGCCACGCTGTCCAGCGTGCCGGCAATGGCCGCCAGCACCGAGCTTTTGCCGCTGCCGCTGGGGCCCATGAGCGTGAGGACATGGCCGGGCCGCACGGTAAAGCGCAGGTCTTTCAACAGCACGCGCTGCGCGCTGCCCAGCTGTGTGATATGGACCTGTAGCGTCATGAACGGGTGACTTTAAAACGGCGGGGCGCGCCCAGCCAGGCGGCCAGGCCAAACGCCAGAACGGGCAATACAAATTGCAGCCCCGCGTAAGCGCTGGTGAGCGAGCGCTGCGCGCCGGCCGCCAGGGTGACGGCTTCGGTGGTGACGCTGCTGAAACGCCCGGCCCCGATGTAGAGCGTGGGCAGGTACTGGGCCACGCTCACGGCAAAGCCCACGGCGGCGCTGGCCGCCAGTGCGCGGCGCAGCAGCGGCCACTTGATGCGCCACAAAAAATGCCAGGGGCCGTGGCCCAGGCTGGCGTTGAGCTGGGCGTAGCGCACATCAAAACCCAGGTAGGCCGGGCTGAGCGCCAGCAACACATACGGCAGCACCATGGCGGTGTGCGCCAGCAACAGTCCGAGCCACTGGCCTTCCAGCCGCCACTGCAGCGCCAGGCTGTACAGGCCCACCACCCACAGCACGGCGGGCAGCACCAGCGGCAGGTAGAGCACAGGGCGCAGGGCGGTGTCCCAGTGGCGCGGGGCCAGTTCCAGCCAGGCCACGCTCCAGGCCAGCGCCAGCGCGGTAGACGCCAGCGCCAGCCCGAGCGTGGTGCCCACGGTGTCGCGGCTGTCCCACACGCGTGCCCAGGCCTGCCAGGTGACGGCTTCGGGCCACACCTGCGGGAACGGCCACACGCCGGCAACGCTGCCCACGGCCAGGGCCAGCAGCACGGCGCCGTAAAGCCCAGCCAGCAGCAGGTAGCTGGCGGGCAAAGCGCCTGATGGGTCTTTGTGGGTGGCTTGTGAGCCAGTACCGCGCCGGCCGTTCAGCCGCTGGCCGCTGCGCAGGTGCAAGCTCTGCAGGGCCCGCCACACCAGCGCCGCCGCCAACAGGGCCAGCGCCAGGGCGCCACCCGCGGCGGCACCTTGCGCGTTCACGGCCAGGTCGGCGTCTTGCAACCACTGCCAGGCCAGCACAGCCAGCGTGGGCGGCGAGGCTGGGCCGATCACCAGCGCCATATCCACCACCGTGAGGCCATAGGCCAGCACCGCCAGCAGTGGCCACCACAGGCGCGCGCTCAGCTGTGGCCACACCACGCGCCAAAACGCGCGCTGCGGGCTGTAGCCCAGCGTCTGGGCCAGCGCGTGTTCGTTGCGCCAGCGCTGGCGCACGTCGTCGCGCTGCAGCTGGGTGGCGGCGGTCCAGAGCAAAAATGGAACTTCTTTGGCGGTGAGCGCCGCGATCAGACCCAGCCCCCACGGGTCTTGCGTGGTCGGCCAGGGAGGGGGAAATTCAAAACCCGTGAGCCAGGGCGACAGCGCCCGCAGCACCCAGCCGCTGGGCGCCAGCAAAAACACCAGACCAATGGCCAACGCGGCGTGGGGCGTGGCCAGCATCACCGGCAAACCGCGCAGCAGCCGCCCCAGCGACTGGCGCACAAAGCCCTGCGCCAGCAACGCGGCCGCCAGCCACCATGCCAGCGCGGTGGAGGCCAGGCCGGTCCAGAGCGTCAGCGTCAGCGCGTGCAGCCAGTGGGGGTCTTGCCACAGCGCTTGCCAGGCAGCGGCGTCAAACAAACTGGCCAGCGCCAGCGCAGCCACGGCCAGCAACGGCCCGCCTGCGATCAGCAGCAGGGCGGTTGCCCAAAACAAGCGAGGTGGCGTCACAGGTACCTTTTGGCCCACTCCTTCTCCACCGGCTCCACCCAGGCCGCGTGCGGCTCAGGTAGCGTGGGGGCGGGCTTGGCCACCTGGCCCGGCAGCGGCTGGCTGGGGAACAAGGCCCGTTCGGCGGGGGGGAGTTTGGCCAGGTCAAGCACGGTGGGGTCGCCCCAGTGGCTGATGTCGGCCTTGCGCGCCTGAGCCTTGGCCGAAAGCAGGAAGTTGGCCACCACCTGGGCACCGGCGGCGGCTTTGGCGTTGTACGGAATGGCCACAAAGTGGGTGTTGCCAATGGTGCCTTTGGCGAACTGCCAGCTGACCACCGAGGCCGGCAGGCGCTTGGCCGCGATCTCGTTGGCCGGTTCGTTGGGGTTGAAGGTGAGCGCCAGCAGCAGTTCGCCGTCGGCCATCATCTGGCGCACGGCAGCCGGGTTTTGCGGAAACTGCTTGCCGCCGCGCCACAGGTGCGGGTGCAGTGCGTCCAGAAACTGCCACAGCGGCGCGGTGACCTGGGCGAAGTCGGCCGCCACAGGCGGTTTGGCCAACACGCGGACGTCGGCCACATGTTCCAGCAGCGCCTGCTTCACAAACGTGGTGCCGGTGAAGTCGGGCAGGCGCGGGTAGCTGATGCGCCCGGGCTGGCGCCGTGCCAGGGCCAGCAGCTCGGCCATGCTTTGCGGCGGCTGGGGCAGGCGCTTGCTGTCGGCAAACAGGGTGAACTGCGCCATGCCCCAGGGCGACTCTTGCCCGTCGGTGGGCACCGAAAAGTCGTTCAAGGTGGTGGGCTTGCCCACCGTGTCCACGTATTTGAAGTTGGGCAGCGCCTCGGCCCATGGGGCGAGCAGCAGGCTGTCGCGCTTCATGGCGGCAAAGTTCTCACCGTTGATCCACACCAGGTCCACAGTGCCGCCACCGGCCTGGCGGCCAGCGGCTTTTTCGGCCCGTACGCGCTTGACCACGTCGGCGGTGTCGGTGATCTTCACGTGCTCCAGCTGGATCCCGTAAGCGGCTTTCACCTCAGCCGCCACCCATTGCAGGTAGGCGTTGGTGGTTTCGCTACCGGCCCAGGCATTGAAGTACACGGTTTGCCCCCGGGCGGCTTTTTCCAGGGTGGACCAGGCGGGGGTGGGGGATTGCGCCCAGGCGGGTGTCAAGGCCGCACCCGTGGCGCTGCCAGCGATCGTGAGCATTTCGCGGCGGGACAGGCTGAAGGTTGTCAAAGTGAGGTCTCCGAAAAAGGGTTGGCTGAGCTTAATTCATGGGCCGATGGGGCTCATGGGCTGGGTTTTTGGGGCTGGACTGTGGGCGGCAGGCTGTGCACGCCTGTGACCAGCGCGTCCGCGACGGCGGCACTCAGCCAGGCAGAAAAGTCAAAGGCGGTGGTTGAATCGGCCACAGCGAAGGCGGCGTCCAGCGCCTGGGTCAGGTCGGCACCTTTCAGCAGCGTCTGCAACAGGGCCGATGCGCTGGGGTGAATGCCTTGCAGGCGCGGACGGTGGCCCTGGCGCCACACGAGTGCGTGTTCGCCCTGGCCGTCGCGCAGGCGCTGGGCGGCCTCGTCCAGCCGGGGCGTTGCGTGCAGATGCGCCCCGATCAGGCTGGCCACCGGGAAGGCGCTGCACACCACGGTGGTGCCGGGCGCCAGGATGAGCGTCAGGCCTTCGGGCGCTTCATGTGCGAGGCGCGAGAAGCTGGCGGGGTCGGGTGCAATATCGGCGGCGCCAGCGGCTGCGTGCAGCGCCCATTCGGTGCTCGCCACATCGCTCAGGTACGGCACATCGGCCAGTTGCGCGTTGTGCTGCAAAAAGCCGGGCAGGGCGTTGCCCCACTGGGCCAGATCGCCCCGCTGCGGCGGATGCTGGTGCCACAGATCGCGCGCCAGCAGCGCGAAGTTGTCAGCACCGATCAGTGCCGCCACCACGGGGTAGGCGCTGAGCAAAGCCCGCTCGGCCATGGCATGGCCGTTGGCCTGGTACACGGCCAGGCCGCGTGTCGTCTGGATTTGGCGCGTGTCGAGAAAGTCGGGTAGGTGCGCGGCCGCTTCGCGGGCCTGGGCACTGCCGGGCCTGGCCAGCAGCGCTTGCAGCAGCGCCTGCTGCTGAGTGCCCAATGCGTGCAGCGCCTGCGCGCTCATGCGGTGACCGCCTGCAAAGCAGCAGCGTCCAGGCAGCGCTGGGCCGTGGTGCGGGCGCGCTCGGCTTCGTCCAGCAGCACCTGAAGCGCGGGCAGGTCGATGTCCCACTCGATCAGCGTGGGCACGGCACCCAAGCGGCGAACGGCGTGCTGGTAGAGCGACCACACGGCCTCATGGACGCGGCTGCCGTGGTCGTCAATGACGATGTCGCCGCAGTGCACATGGCCCGCCAGGTGCATTTCGGCCACATGGTGGGGTTGCACCGCGTCGAGCCAGCGCCTGCAGTCGCCCAAGGGGTCTGTGGTCTCGCCGCGCAGTTGCGCGTTGAGCGCGTTCACATACACGTTGTTCACATCCACCAGCAGCTGGCAGCCCGTGCGCTGCGCGAGCGCATTCAGAAAGCCGGGTTCATCCATGTCGGCTTCTCGCCATCGCACATAGGCCGACAGGTTTTCCACCGCGATGGTGCGCTGCAAGCGGTCTTGCACCTGGTTCACGTTGGCACACAGGGCGTTGAGCGCCGCGTGGCTCATGGGCACGGGCAGCAGGTCGGCCGCGTGCTGGCCAGGGCCGCGCGCGAAGCTGGCGTGGTCGCTCACGCGCACCGGATCAATGGCTTTCGCCAGACGCGCCAGCTGGTCGAGGTGCCAGGGGTCGATGCCCGCAGCAGAGCCCAGCGACAGGCCCACGCCGTGCAGACTGACGGGGTAGTGCTCGCGGCCTTCGCGCAACACCGCGAGCGCAGCACCGCCGGGCGCGAAGAAGTTTTCGGAATGGACTTCAATGAAGTCCAGGGCGGGCTGCTGTTCCAGCAAGGCCGCGTAATGGGTGTGCCGCCAACCGATGCCCACCTGAGGCGCTGCGGCTGAAGTCCGATGAGCGGGTGCGGTCATGGTGGCGGGCTTTTTTTGATTCGAAGAGCGAAGGCGGTTCAGGACTTCATGGCCTTCTTGGCTTCGTCTGCCGACAGACCGCCCAGCGTCTTGCAGGTGCCAGCCGCCACGTACTTCCACTCGCCTTTGTCGTTGTCCACTTTGGACTGGCCGGCGCAGGAATGCGTGCCGGCGAGGTTGCCGCAGTCGTTTTGCCCGGCCTTGGCGACGCCGTAGCACTTCTCTTTGGCGGTTGTTTGCGCCAAAGCTGGCGAAGACAGCAGGGCCAGCGACATCAGCGAAGCGGCGGCAGAGGTGATCAGGGTGCGTTGGTTCATTTCAGTGACTCCATGGAGGGGTTGAAACCACTGGCCTGCGGCGCAGCGCCTGGTGGTTGGGAGTGAGTCTGTCGGGGCGGGCGGTTCTTACAGACCGGCATGCAAAAAAATGCTCGGTCTTTCAAAGAACGTCGGCAATGCGGTCCCAGGCCTCAACGGGTATGCGCCCTTGGTACGCTTCGACCAACTGGCCTCGTTTGTCGATCAGGCGGGCGCTGGGCAACTGGAGTGGCCGACCCATGGTGTCACTGAAGTCGCTGCCGCCGGCCCACACAGAGGCAAACCGCTGAGGCGCTGGGGTGGTCTGGGCCACCAGGCGCTCGTAGTCCAGCCAGTCCTGTCGCTGGGCGTCCATGTTCACACCCATCAAGGTGAACGGTTGGCTGCGCCAGCCCAACAGGTTTGCGCGCAGCTCTTTCATTTTGTCGCGGCACACCGGGCAACCCGTGGCCCAGTAAAACACCAGCACCACGCGGCCTTGAAATGCCGCCAACTGCAGCGGTTGCCCCTCGGCCGTGGTGCCTTGCAGGGCTGGCAGGGCGGTGCCAGCTGGTGCCGTGAACTGTGCCGCCGCGGGCCCGGCAGCGCACAGCAAAGCGATCGACATGAACTGTCGGCGCTGGAGGCCTCCAAGAGCGGTATGCGGGTGCGTCATCGGGTATCTCCTTCAAGGACTAATACTTTTTGTCGCAGAGATCTTCGATTTCTTACACTCGCATCCGATTCCAAATCGTCCACATGCACAAAGATCAACCCGCCGAATTCGAGCATCAACTGGTCGCCCTGCGCAGTTACCTCATGCGCTTTGCGCGCCTGCAACTGCGCAACGAGGCCTGGGCGGAAGACGCCGTTTCCGAGACCTTGCTGGCTGCCCTGGCCAAGCCCTTGGCGTTCGAGGCGCGCTCGCAGCTCAAGACCTGGCTGGTGGGCATCCTCAAACACAAAATCATCGACTCCATGCGCCAGCGGCAGCGCGAGGTGGTGCTGGACAGTGGCTCAGACGATGACAGCACCGACCCGCTGGAGCACATGGCTTTCAAGCGCGACGGCCACTTTGCCGAAAAACCCGCCGACTGGGGCAACCCGGAGCAAGACCTGAACAGCCGCCAGTTTTTTGTCATTCTGGAAGCGTGCACCGACAAGTTGCCGGCGGTGCAAGGCCGGCTGTTTCTCATGCGCGAGTGGCTGGAGCTGTCCAGCGAAGAAATCTGTAAGGAACTCGGTTTGACGCCGACCAACTTGTACGTTCAGTTGCACCGCGCCCGTCTGCGCTTGCGTGAATGTCTGGAACTCAACTGGTTTGCCGCACGATGAACGCCTGGCTCAGAAAACTCCCCCTGATGCGCTCCTGCAAGGAGGTGACGGCGCTGGTCATTGCCCGCGAAGACCGGGCGTTGCCTGTGGCCGAACAATTGGCTTTGCGTATGCACATGGCCATGTGCAAGGCCTGCCCCACCTTTGAGCGTCAGGTGCTCAGCATGCGCAACGCCATGAAAAACTGGCGCCACTACACAGACGACGAGCGCTGACGCCCGGTGCGTCTGTTCGCTCAGCTCAGCAGCGCCTGGGCAAATTCGCGGGCGTCAAAGGTCTCCAGGTCTTCCAGCTTTTCACCCACGCCGATGAAGTAGACCGGCACCGGTTTTTCGCGCGCAATCGCACACAACACGCCGCCCTTGGCCGTGCCGTCGAGCTTGGTGATCACCAGGCCGGTGAGTTGCAGCGCATCGTCAAACGCCTTCACCTGCATCAGCGCGTTTTGCCCGGTGTTGCCGTCGATCACCAGCAACACCTCGTGGGGCGCCGTGGCGTCGGCCTTTTGCACCACCCGCTTGATCTTGCGCAGCTCTTCCATCAAATGCAGCTGGGTGGGTAGGCGCCCGGCGGTGTCCACCAGCACCACGTCGCGTCCGCGGGCGCGGCCGGCGGTCACGGCGTCAAAGCTCACCGCAGCGGGGTCGCCGCCTTCCTGCGTGATGATGTCGACCGTGTTGCGGTCGGCCCACACGGCCAATTGCTCGCGGGCAGCGGCGCGAAAGGTGTCGGCCGCAGCCAGCAGCACGGTGGCGCCCTCGTTGGCCAGGTGGCGCGTGAGCTTGCCAATGGAAGTGGTTTTGCCCGCGCCGTTCACGCCCGCCACCATGATCACCGTGGGCTTGAACTCGCCAATCACCAGCGGCTTTTGCAGTGGCTTGAGCAGGTCGGTGATCGCGTCGGCCAGCAGTCCTTTCACGGCCGCGGGGTCGGTCGTCTTTTGTTCTTTGACGCGTTTTTTCAGATCGGCCAGCAGGTGCTCAGTGGCTTTCACACCGGTGTCCGCCATCAGCAGTGCGGTTTCCAGGTCTTCGTACAGCGCGTCGTCAATCTGCGTGCCGGTGAACACCGTGGCAATGCTGGCGCCGGTCTTGCGCAAACCGGCCTTGAGCTTGTCGAGCCAGCCCTTGCGCGGTTCGGGTGCGGCGGCAGCCACCACGGGCGGCACACCCGCCACAGGGGTCGGCGCGGCCATGGGCGCAGGCGGGGCCACAGGCAGGGGTGCAGCCGCCGGCGCCACGGCCGGTACCGTCGCAGGTGGAGCAGCGGGCTCAGCAACGGGTGGCTGTGCTGGGGCGGGCGCTGGAGGGGGGGTAGGGGTTTTTTTTCGGAAGAACGAGAACATTTTTCAATCTCTAGAATCCATTGCATTCTATGAAACGCACCATGCACCTGCTTGACACGCGCTTCAACGCGCTGTTTTTGACCCTGGCGCTCAGCGCATCCGGCGCTTGGGCGCAGGCGCCAGCGAACCTTCCAACCCCTGCGGCCACAGCGTCGCAACCCACAGCCGAGCCACTGGCCCACACCTTTATGCTGGCCAACGGCATGACGTTGATCGTGCGGCCCGACCGCCGCGCGCCCACCGTGGCCCACATGCTGTGGGTGCGCGTGGGTTCCATCGACGAGGTCGACGGCACGTCCGGCGTGGCCCATGCGCTGGAGCACATGCTGTTCAAAGGCACGCCCACGCTCAAGCCGGGTGAATTTTCCCGCCGCATGGCCGCACTCGGCGCGCGCGAAAACGCCTTCACCAGCCGCGATGCCACCGCCTACCACCAGCAGGTGCCGGCAGCCAAGCTGGAAGAGGTGATGCGGCTGGAAGCCGATCGTTTTGCCAACAACCAGTGGGCCGACGACGAGTTCAAACGCGAGCTCGAAGTCATCAAGGAAGAGCGCCGCCAGCGCACCGAAGATTCACCGCGTGCCCGCATGTTTGAAGCGCTCAACGCGGCGGTGTTCCAGGCCAGCCCATACCGGCGGCCCATCATTGGCTGGATGAGCGACCTCGACGCGATGACGCCCGACGACGTGCGCGCTTTTTACCAGCGCTGGTACACCCCGGCCAACGCCGCGGTGGTGATCGCGGGCGATGTGGACGTGGCCCAGGTGCGCGCGCTGGCCGAAAAGCATTACGGTGCCTTGGCCGCCCGCGCGGTGCCCCCACGCAAACCGCGCGTCGAGCCCGACCAAACCGGCCCGCGCCGCCTGGAATACCGCGCGGCGGCCGAGCAGGCCATGGTGGCGCTGGCCTTCAAAGTACCGCAGTGGACCGGCGGAGAAGACCCCGCCAGCCAGGACGCGCTGGCGCTGACCGTGCTCTCGGCCGTGCTCGACGGTTACAGCGGTGCCCGGCTGGAGCGGGCGCTGGTGCAAGGCCAGGGCATGGGTGGCAAGCGCGTGGCCGACAGCGCCGGCGCCTCTTACGGCCTGTATGGCCGTGGCCCGCAGCTGTTTTTGCTCAGCGCTGTGCCGGCCCGCGGCGTGTCGGCCGACGCCGCTTCGGCTGCGCTCAAAACCGAAGTGGCGCGCATCGCCCGTGAAGGCATCAGCGCGGCCGAGTTGCAGCGCGTCAAAACCCAATGGACCGCCGGTGAAATCTACAAACTGGACTCGGTTTTCAACCAGGCCCGTGAGCTGGGTAACTACTGGATCAACGGCATGGACGTGAACACCGGCGACCGCCTCATGGCGGCGTTGCGCCAGGTCACGGCGGCGCAGGTGCAGTCGGTGGCGCAACGCTATTTTTCCGACGAACAGCTCACGACCGCCGTGCTGGTGCCCGACCCCAGCCGGCGCACCGCCGCCGGCAGCAGCCCTGCCAAGCCCCGGCCTGTGCTGGGCCGGCATTGATCGGCTCGCTGATGTTTGCGAAACCCACCATGATCAAAAACACGCTTCACATCGCCCGCCCCGGTGTCTGGCTGGCCGGCTTGCTGGCGCTGGGCGCCCTGTTGCCCGCGCAGGCCGCCATTCCCATCGAACACTGGACGCACACCAGCGGTGCCCGCGTGTACCTCGTGGCCAGCCCGACCATTCCCATGCTGGACGTGCAGCTTGACTTTGACGGCGGCAGCCGCCGCGACCCTGCCGCTCAGGCCGGTCTGGCCAGTGCCACCGCCGGTTTGCTCTCAGCCGGTGTGGCGGCACAGGGCAGCCAGCCTGCTCTGGACGAAAACCAGCTCAGCGAAGCCTGGGTCGATCTGGGTGCGCAGTTTGGCGCGCAGGCGGGGAGCGACCGTTTCAGCCTGTCGCTGCGCACCCTCACCGAGCCCGATTTGCTGGAACGCGCTGTGGCCCTGGCCGCCCGCCAGCTCGCCGCCCCCGCCTGGCCCGAGCGGGTGTGGCAGCGCGACCGTGAGCGCACGCTGGCCGCGCTGAAAGAAGCCGACACCCGACCCGCCACCCAGGCCGGCCGGGCCTTTGCCCGCGCCGTGTACGGCAACCATCCCTACGGGTTTGAGCCCGTGGCAGCCACACTCAACGCCATTTCCGTGGCCGACATGCGCGCCTTTTACCGCCGCCACGTGGCCGCCTGCCGCGCCCAGGTGACGCTGGTGGGCGCCATCGACCGCGCCCAGGCCGACCGCATCGTGGGCCAGTTGGTGGGCGCTGTGGTGCCCCACGGCTGTGAGGCCTTGCCCGCCGTGCCCCAGGTGCAGCCGCTGGCGCAAGCGGTGAACGAGCAGCGGCCATTCGAAGCGGCCCAGGCACAGGTGCTGATGGGTCAACCCGGCGTGGCCCGCAACGACCCCGACTTTTTCCCCCTGTTTGTGGGCAATTACATTTTGGGCGGTGGCGGCTTTGTGTCGCGCCTCACCACCGAGGTGCGCGAAAAACGCGGCCTGAGCTACAGCGTTTACAGCTACTTCTCGCCTGGCCTGCACGCCGGTGCGTTTCAGGTGGGTCTGACCACCCGGCCCGACCAGGCCGCACAGGCTGTGACCGTGGCGCGCGACGTGGTGCGCCAGTTCGTTGAACAAGGTCCGACCGACACCGAGCTGCAAGCCGCCAAAGACTTCCTCATCAACGGCTTTGCGCTGCGCATCGACAGCAACCGCAAACTGCTGGACAACGTGGCCAACATCGCCTGGAACGGCCTGCCGCTGGACTATCTCGACACCTGGACCGGGCAGGTTCAGCAGGTGAGCGTGGCCGACATTCGCCGTGCGTTCAGCCGCGTGCTGCAGCCCGATCGGATGGTGACCGTGGTGGTGGGCGCAAAGCCTTGAGCGTTAAGCTACGGGCATGAAAAAACCAGCACCAGCACCTGCAGCGCACAAGCGCCCAGCCAGCGCACCCAATGAGGTGCGAATCATCGGTGGCCAATGGAAGCGCACCATTCTCCCGGTGCCCAACCATCCCGGTCTTCGGCCCACGCCTGCGCGCGTGCGCGAAACCTTGTTCAACTGGCTCGGGCAGGATCTGAAGGGCCTGCGCTGCCTCGACGCCTTTGCAGGCACGGGTGCCCTCGGCTTTGAAGCCGCCTCGCGTGGGGCCGCCGAAGTGGTGCTGGTCGAGCAGGATGGCGCCTTGTTGAGCGCCTTGAGCCGCACCAAGGCCAAGCTCAGCGCCGACACGGTGCGCGTGGAGCGTGGTGACGGCTTGGCGGCTCTGCGCCAGCGCGGCGGCCTGCGGCTGGACGTGGTGTTTCTGGACCCGCCGTTTGCCGATGGGCAAAACGACGCCCTGGTACTTTCGGCGCTGGCTGCTGCCCGTGCCGCTGTGGGCGAAACGGGTTTGATCTACCTGGAAGCGCCCCGCGTCTGGAGCGCTGATGAGCTGGCCCAGACCGGGCTGCAGGTCCATCGCCAGGGCAAAGCCGGCCAAGTCGCCTTTCACCTGCTGCGGCTATTGCCCGCCCAATAAGTCGGGCCACAGCACCCGTCCCGCATAATTCAGGGCATGAGTTTCGATCTGTCCCAGTCATCCGGTAGCCCCCGCATCGCTATCTACAGCGGTACTTTTGACCCGTTGACGCTCGGCCATGAAGACGTGGCCCGACGTGCTTCCCTGCTGTTTGACGAGGTGATCATTGCGGTGGCCATGGCGCACCACAAAAAAACGCGCTTCACCCTGGCCGAGCGGCTGGACATGACAGCTGAGGCCGCATCGCGGATGCCCGGGCGGGTGCGGGTGCTGCCGTTTGACGGTCTGATCATGGACTTTTGCCGACAGCAAAACGCCACGGCGGTGGTGCGCGGCATACGCAACCTCACAGACTTTGACTACGAAGCCCAGATGGCGGCAATGAACCGCAAGCTCAACCCGACCGTAGAAACGGTGTTTTTGTTGCCGCAGGCCGAGCTGCAATGCATTTCCAGCACCCTGGTCCGCGAGATTTCCTACCTGAGCGGCGACGTGTCGCAGATGGTGAACGCTGCGGTGGCACAGCGGCTGTTGCCCAAAAAGCTGGAGGCTTGACATGGCGCTGATGATCACCGACGAATGCATCAACTGCGATGTGTGCGAGCCAGAATGCCCGAACGAGGCAATCTACATGGGTGAGGAAATTTACGAGATTGACCCGGCCAAATGCACCGAGTGTGTGGGCCACTTTGACGAGCCGCAGTGTGTTCAGGTGTGCCCGGTCGCCTGTATTCCCCTTCACCCGGACCACATCGAGACCCGGGAAACGCTGTGGCAAAAATACCAGCGGCTGCAAAAGGCCGGTCAGCCCTTGTCCGCCACCGACGTGTCCACCAGCGGCACAGCACCGGCATCAGGCGTCTGAACCACGGGCGCGTCGGCCTTGGGTGGCCGGGGTGGCTTGGGGCGTGGTGGTTTGCTGGTGTGAATCAGCGCCGTCGCCTTGTCCATTTCGCCAGCTATCAGGTTGGGCAAGGCCTTGAGGCTGCGGTCCAGCGCTTGTGCAATGGCAATGCGGTCATCGGGTGAGGGTTTTTTCAGCACCCAGTTGGCCACCTCATTCTTGTTGCCCGGGTGACCAATGCCCACGCGCAGCCGCCAGTAGTCGGCGCTCCCGAGCTGGGCATGAATGTCGCGCAGTCCATTGTGTCCCGCGTGTCCGCCACCTTTTTTCAGCTTCACTTCGCCGGGCGGCAAATCCAGCTCGTCGTGCACCACCAGCACCTCCTCGGGTGCAATCTTGAAAAACCGAGCCACCGAAGCGACCGACTTGCCCGACAGGTTCATAAACGTCTGCGGCTCCACCAGCCACACGCTGTGGCCGCTTACGTTGGCCCGTGCCACCAGCCCAAAGTGGCTGCGTTCCATCTGCAGCGGTACCTTGAGCAGGCGTGCGGCTTCGTCCACCCACCAAAAGCCGGCGTTGTGGCGGGTGTGTTCGTATTCTGGACCGGGGTTTCCCAGTCCGGCAATCAGTCGGATCATGCGCAAATTATCGGTGACGCTACAAAGAGAAACGGCCCGCAGAGCGGGCCGTTTCGGGCAGAGAGAAAAGGTCCGGAAGGACTTATTTCTTCTTCTTGCCTTTCTTGTCGTCCACCACAACCACAGGGGCTGCGATCACTTCGGTCACAGGCTCAACCACGGTGGCCACGGTCAGGTTCTTGCGGCCGTGCATGACGAGCTTGACGTTCTTGTCCAGCTTGATGTCGCCGGTGTGCACGGTGGAGCCCTTGACGACAGCACCCAGGTCAATCGTGATGTGCTCGGGCAACTGGGTGGCCAGGCACTCGATTTCGATTTCGGTCATCACGTGGTTGATCACGCACTTGTCTTCTTTCACGGCAGGCGAGTTTTCGCCATTGATGAAGTGCAGCGGCACCTTTTTGTGCAGGCGGGTCTTGTCGTCCACGCGCTGGAAGTCCACGTGCAGGACTTGCGGCTTGTAGGGGTGGTATTGCACGTCGCGCAACAGCACTTTTTGCACCGAACCCGCAATTTCCATGTCCAGGATGGAGGCGTGGAACGTTTCCTTTTTCAGGGCGTGCCAGAGGGCGTTGTGATCGAGTTCGATCAGCGACGCGGCGGCTTCGCCACCAAAAACGATACCGGGCGCACGACCGGTGTTGCGGAGACGGCGGCTCGCACCCGTACCCTGCTTGGCGCGCTCAAAAGCGACAAATTGCATAACATTCTCCATTTGAGGGGTCCCGCGACCAGAACGCCTCTGTTTCAAAAGGGCGATCCCCACCATGGGAACAGCCCGCTTCTTGCTGCTGACCGGGTCTTAAAAAAGATTGTCCTGGTCGGCAAACAAACTCATGACCGACTCGCCTGAAGCAATGCGCGCAATGGTTTCAGCCATCAGCGGTGCCACGGAGAGTTGGCGAATCTTGGCGCAGGCCTGTGCAGCCTGCGACAAAGGAATGGTGTTGGTCACAACGACCTCGTCGAGTGCATTGCCCTTGGCAATGCGCTCAATGGCCGGGCCCGAGAAAATAGGGTGCGTGCAATAAGCGTAAACGCTCTTGGCGCCACGCTCTTTCAGCACCTCAGCGGCTTTCACCAGCGTACCTGCGGTGTCGATCATGTCGTCCATGATCACGCAGTTGCGGCCGTCAATGTCGCCAATCACGTGCATCACTTCCGACACGTTGGCTTTGGGTCGGCGCTTGTCGATGATGGCCATGTCGCAATTGAGCTGCTTGGCCAGCGCGCGTGCGCGCACCACGCCGCCCACGTCTGGTGAAACCACCAGCAGGTCGGAATAGTTCTTGGCCCGCAGGTCACCCAGCAACACCGGCGAGGCGTAAATGTTGTCCACCGGAATGTCAAAGAAACCCTGGATCTGGTCGGCGTGCAGGTCCATGGTCAGCACGCGGTCCACACCCACGGCCTGCAGCATGTTGGCCACCACTTTGGCGGTGATGGGCACACGGCTCGAACGCGGCCGGCGGTCTTGGCGGGCGTAGCCAAAATAGGGGATCACGGCCGAAATGCGTGAGGCAGAAGCGCGCTTGAGGGCGTCGACCATGATGATGAGTTCCATAAGGTTCTCATTGGTCGGAGCGCAGGTCGACTGGATGACGAACACCTCGCGGGTGCGCACGTTTTGGGTGATTTCCACCGTGACTTCACCATCGGAGAAGCGACCCACGTTGGCGGCGCCAAGCTGCGTACCCAGGTGTTGTGCAATTTCAGCGGCCAATACCGGGTTGGCATTGCCGGTGAAGATCATGAAATCCGGGGGCTGAACTTGCATGGTGTTCCCAGCTGTTTCTACGACGGCCCCACAGGATCGCCGATAAAAAATGGCCACCGCAGGATGGCCGTTTTGTTACGTGGTGTGGATCAAATGAAATGGCAGGGGAGGAAGGACTCGAACCCTCGCATGCTGGAATCAAAATCCAGTGCCTTTACCAACTTGGCGACTCCCCTACGCTGGTTGTTTGCTTGGCACAAGTGCCACCCAAACAACCCAAAACTGTCGCAGGTTACGCATCAACTGCCTGGGTTTTGCGTAAACCAGGATTCTACCCGGAACACCACTCAAGCAATGGATGTGCATCCATATTTTTGCAATCTTTCACCAACCAGTTGCCAGGGGCATCTGACAGATCGAGAGACTGTCGTATTTGCGCAAACACCGCGGTGCCCGACCCGCTCATACGTCCTTGCAACCCATGGCTCTGGAGCCAGTTGATGCAGCGCCCTACATCAGGACACAACGCTTGTGCGACGGGCTGCAGGTCGTTGTGCCCAATATCCAGAATGTTCTGGATGCTGTGCTTTAACGGCTCACTTGCATCGTTTGCAGCAAAGCCTTGGATTATAGCAGGCTTTGTGTCGCGCTTCAAAAGCGGGGAGCTGAAAATGGATTGTGTGGAAGCGCCTCCTGGTGGTTTGACCACCACAAACCGGGCATCTTCGAGCGACAGCGGTGTCAGTTGCTCGCCCACGCCTTCTACCCAGGCGTTGCGCCCACCAATGAAGAAGGGCACGTCGGCGCCCAGCTGCAGACCCAGCGCCGCAAGCTGTGCACGGTTGAGGCCAAGTCCCCACAGCCGGTTGAGCGCCAACAGGCAAGTGGCGGCATCAGAGGACCCACCGCCCATGCCGGCTTCGGCGGGCAGGCGTTTTTCGAGCCCCACGTGAACGCCCAGCGTGCAGCCGGTGGCTTGTTGCAGCAGGCGTGCTGCGCGCACCACCAGGTCTTCGGCTGGCAGGTGTGCGGCGGTGAGGTCTTCTCGGCTGATCGCCCCGTCGTGGCGCAGCTCAAAGTGCAGGGTGTCGCACCAGTCGATCAGCATGAACACCGATTGCAGCAGGTGGTACCCGTCTGCACGCCGACCGGTGATGTGCAAAAACAGGTTGAGTTTGGCGGGCGCGGGGACATCAAAAAGCCGCTTCAGCGGCGCGCGCGACGTGAAATGGGTCATGGCTGGAAAACGATGCGCAGCTCGGCCGCGGGCAGCGGAGTTGCGCGCCGCGCGGTGATGCGGCCTTCAGGCTGGCGGGCGAGGTCGGCCTGCCAGCCTTGGGCGTCTTCGCTGGGCTTGCCTTGCAGCCAGCCAAACAGAGCGGCCACCGGCAGGCTGGTGCCGCTCAGCTCCGTGGTCAACAGCTCAAGGCTGCTTCGGGTGGTGACTTGTTGCCCCTGCCGCAACTCGGCGCCCTGCGGGGACCACAAGACGGTGGCGAGGGTGTTGCCCAATGGCGATGTCAGTTGCAGCTCACCGGTGTGCGGCGAGCCGCGCAAGTCAAAGCCAGCGGAAAACGACTGCGGTGGATCGCTGTCGACCCGCACCGAAAGGCGGCCGTTCCAGGCGGTCTCGCCCGGCAGCGCTGCGCGTGGTGGTGTGGCGCAGGCAGAGAGCAGCAGCACGCACATCAGCGCCAGCAGTTGACACCGGACGTGGGCCAGCCAGCGGCCAAGCTGACCCGAGTTTTTCGACTTTCCCGCAAGACTCATGGAGAAACCCGAAGCCGTTTCAGGGTGGCCTGCAGTGTTTCGTTGTCGCTGGAGAGCAGCAGGCCCTCGCGCCAGATCTTCAAGGCTTCTTCGCGTCGGCCCATGGTCCAGAGCACTTCACCCAGGTGGGCTGCAATTTCGGCATCGGGGCGCTTGCCGTAAGCGGCCTGCAAAATTGCCAGCGCACGCGGGAAGTTGCCCAAGCGGAATTCAACCCAGCCCAGGCTGTCTTGGATATAGGCATCGGTGGGTGCCAGTTCCACCGCTTTTTCAATCAGTTGCTTGGCTTCGGGCAGGCGCTCGTCGCGGTCGGCCAGCGAATAGCCCAGTGCGTTGTAGGCGTGCTGGTAATCGGGTTTCGCTGCGATGAGTTGGCGCAAAAGCCGCTCCATGGCCTCCGGCTGGCCCGCCTTTTCGGCCATCATGGCCTGGTCATACAGCAGTTCGGTGTCTTCGGGAAAGCGCCGGCTGGCCTCTGCATACACTTCATAGGCTTGCTGCCAGGCCTTGAGGTCTCGCAGCAGCTGGGCTTCTGCCACCAGCTTCAGGCGGGCGTCTTCCGGGCGGCGCTCTGGGTGGTTGCGCAGCAAGGCGCGGGCCTGTGCCAGCTGCCCTTGACGGGCCAGCAGCGAGGCGCGGCGCATTTGCGCCGCCATGATGTCGTCTGCGTTTTCAATCCGGTCTAGCCAGGCGTTGGCCGCTGCAAAGTCATTTTGCTTTTCAGCAATCTGCGCCATTTGCAGGTAAGCCTGTGTGAGGCCGCGGGCCGAGCGCTCGTCGCCTGCTTGGCGAGCCAGCGCCATGTAGTTTTGCAGCGACGCGGTGGCTGCGGGCAGTGCGTTGTCTTGCACCTGCAGCGTCGCCAGCAGCAACCATGGCTCGGCCAGGGTGGGCTGGCTGGCGGTGATGGCGTCGAGCTGGCTGCGCGCATCGGCGTAGCGCTGCAGGTCGAGCAAAATCCGCGCGTAGGTGAGCGCCACGGGTGGCGTACCCGACGGCGTTTGCGGGCTGACTTGCAGGTGCCTGCGCACCAGTGCCTCGGCATCGGGCTGGCCGCGCTCAAGCAGCTCCAGCGCCAGCAGAGCGGGGAAGGGCGATGCGGGGTCGGCCTGGTGGCCCTGGCGTGCCGAGACGAGGGACTGGGGCAACTGGCCTGCCGCCAATTCCATGCGGCCCAACGTGGTCCAGGCGGCAGCTGCATTGTCGGGTTGCTTGAGCGAGCCGCTCAGTGCTTCGCGCACCACCGCCAGGGCTTGGGCCTTGTCGGTCGCGCGGGCGAACGTTTGGGGAATGGCGTTCAGGGTGTCGTTGCGCTCGGCGGGTGTGCTGCGGTCCAAAATCGCGCGCAACACCGGACCGGCTTCGCCCACGCGGTTGAGTGCCAGCAGGATTTGCAGCACAAACCGATGGGCCTCGGGGCTCTGCGGCAGGTCTTGCGACCAGGCGCGTGCAGCGGTCAGCGCGGCTTCGCCCGACCGTGCTTGCAGCGCCACATCCACGGCACGCCGGTAAAGCCGCTCGTCGCGCTGCTTGCGCGCAGCGTCCAGGATCAGCGAGTAGCCGGTACCCGGCTCGCCGGCCTGAACATTCAGCTCTCCCAGCAGCAGCTGGTAAAAAAGCGGGGCATTCAGCGCCGAGTTGATCACCGGGGTCGTGGTCGCCGTCGCCGTGGCTGGCGGGGCAGCTGGCGCCGTCTGGGCTGTCGCGCTCAGCGAGCCACCCAGCAGCAAAGCCGCCAGTAGCGCGAACCGCTTGCGAGCTTGATAAGGGCGGCGCCGCGCCCCTTTTGCACGACTCAAAGCCGGATGGACGCTGCGGTGCAAGGTGTTCATTGACTCATGATAATAGAAGGCTTTCGGGGAGCCTGCGGGTCTGATCCAAAGACCGTGCAGGCGTTCCTGATCACTTTCTGAAAAGCCTTTGTCATGCCCGAACTCCCGGAAGTAGAGGTGACGCGCCGCAGCTTTGCTGACCGCATTGCCGGTGCACACATTGTGAATGTGCAGATGGGCAAGCCCCTGCGGTGGGCGCTGGGTTGCGAAGCGGCAAGCTTGGTGGGGCGTAGCGTGTTGCGCGTGACGCGGCGTGGCAAATACCTGCTGGTGCAGTTGGACGCGGGTGTGTTGCTGCTGCATCTGGGCATGTCGGGCAGCCTGCAGTTTGCGCCCGTCCTGCCACCGCGCGGGGTGCATGACCATTTTGAGCTGGTTACCAGCCGAGGCTTTTTGCGCCTGCACGACCCGCGCCGGTTTGGTGCCGTGGTGTTCGCCGCTTCGCTGGACGATCCGCGCGCTGTGAAGCTGTTGGGGCGCTTGGGCGTGGAGCCGCTGGAGGCGGGATTTGATCCGCTGTCGTTTCACCGTGCGTTGCAACTGCGTCGTGCCAGCATCAAGCAAGTGCTGCTGGCGGGCGATATCGTGGTGGGGGTCGGCAATATTTATGCGTCGGAAGCGCTGTTCATGGCGGGCATACGCCCCACCGTGCGGGCCGACCGCCTGAGCAAGCCGAGGGCAGCGCGGCTGCACGCGGCCATTGTGGCGGTGTTGCAGCGCGCCGTGGCGCTGGGTGGCAGCACCCTGCGCGACTTTTCAAGCGCTGAAGGGCAGAGCGGCTACTTCCAGCTGGACGCCATGGTGTACGGGCGCGATGGTTTGCCTTGCCGGGTGTGCGACACGCCCATCAAAAGCATCCGCCAAGGGCAGCGGTCCACGTTTTTTTGTCCTCACTGCCAGAAGCCGTAAGCCGCTCGTCCCGAGAGCTGGGGGTTCTGGCTGCCGGGCCCTATGCGCCACGGGCCCGGTGCTATATTGAAGAATCACTACAGAACATGGCCCATGAGCTTCAATCAGGACTTTGATCAGCACGGCGCTTGGCGCAAGCAGTTTGCCTTGCGGCTTAGGCTGCTTTCGGAATGGCTGACCGACCACGATCTGATGGAAGCGGGTGTACGCGACCGGCTGGAGCAGCTGCACGCGCAGGTCAAGAACGACAAGATCACGGTGGCCTTTGTGGCCGAGTTTTCGCGCGGCAAGTCCGAGCTGATCAACGCGGTGTTTTTTGCTGGCTATGGGCGCCGCATCATGCCGGCCAGTGCCGGGCGCACCACCATGTGTCCCACCGAGCTGGGCTATGACGCTGAGGTGCCGCCTTGCCTGCGGCTGCTGCCCATTGAAACCCGGCTGCAGCCCCAGTCGCTGCTGGACTGGCGCAACGCGCCCGACAAGTGGGAACGCATTGATCTGGATGTCAATGACCCGAAACAACTGGCCAAGGCGATTCAAAAGGTGGCTGAGGTGCGCAGGGTGAGCAAGTCGGAAGCGGCCGCCCTGGGTTTCTGGGACGACGAGGTGCCCGAGGACAACCCGCTGGTGGGGTCGGACGGATTGATCGAAGTACCGAAGTGGCGCCACGCCTTGATCAACATGGCGCACCCATTGCTCAAACAGGGCTTGGTGATTCTGGACACACCGGGACTCAATGCCATTGGCGCCGAGCCCGAGTTGACGGTCAGCCTGTTGCCGCAGGCGCATGCGGTGGTGTTTATTTTGGCGGCCGACACCGGCGTGACCAAGTCGGACCTCACCATCTGGCGCCAGCACCTGGCGGTGTTGGGAGAGCGCAAAGCATCGCGCCTGGTGGTGCTGAACAAGATTGACACCATGTGGGATGCGCTGAGCTCGCCAGAGCAGGTGCAGCTGCAAATTGCCTCGCAACGCACCGACTCTGCCGACATCCTGGGCCTTTCGCCCCGGCAGGTGCTGGCGGTTTCCGCGCAAAAAGGTTTGCTGGCCAAGGTCAATGGCGACGACAAGCTGCTGGAAGCCAGCAATTTGATGGAGCTGGAAACCGCGTTGGGCGTGGGCTTGCTGGGCCAGCGCCGCAAGATATTGAGCTCGGTGGTGGGCTCGGGCATTCAGCTGTTGCGCCAGGAAACCGGCCGCCTGGTGCACATCCGCGCCCGGGACTTGGTGGAGCAGGTGCAGGAGCTGGAGGGGCTTCGCGGCAAAAACGTGGGCGTGATCAAGCAGATGCGGTTGCGCATTGAGCAGGAGCAGGCCGATTTCGACGCCAGCGGGGCCAAGATTCAGGCGGTGCGTTCGGTGCATCTGCGTCTGCTGAAAGACCTTTTTGTCTTGCTCAGCGCCACGCATCTCAAAACCGAGGTGGCCGAACTGGCCCGTGCACTCAAGCAGCCTGGCATCAAGCTGGGTGTCAAGCGGGCTTATGGGCACACTTTTGAGCGCTTGCGGGCTGATCTGGCCCGGGCGCACAAGCTGGCGGGTGATATCCAGTCCATGCTGGAGGGCAGTTTCAAGGGCCTCAATGCCGAGTACGGTTTTTCGCTGCAGGCACCCACGCCACCCCAGCTGGCGCACTACGCGCGTGAGCTCGACCTGATCGAAAAAAGCCATTTGCAGTACCTCAGCCTGGGCAATGCCTTGCGTCTGGCACAGCCGGAATTTGCCGAGCGTCTGGCCCGAGCGCTCATGAGCCGTCTGCGGGTGGTTTACGACACAGCCGTCAACGAGGTGGAGCTGTGGAACAAGTCGGCAGCGGCCCAGCTCGACGCCCAGCTGCGTGAGCGGCGCCGCAATTTTTCGCGCCGCATTGAGGCGGTTGCGCGCATTCAGCAGGCGGCGGGTGGCCTCGACGAGCGCATTCGCGAACTGCAGTCGCAGCAGGCCGAGCTCAATTTGGTGGACGCCAAACTGTCCGAGCTGACCGACCACCTGCTGGCAGCACCCGAAGAAGAGCCCGAGAGCACCCCCGCAGCATGAGCGCCGCGGAGGTGAACGCAGGCAGTGGCCTGCCGTTGGCATTTGCCCGGCTGCTGATCGACTGGCAGCGCCTGCACGGCCGCAGTGGCTTGCCATGGCAGCACACCCGCGATCCGTACCGGGTGTGGTTGTCTGAAGTCATGCTGCAGCAGACCCAGGTGAGCACGGTGCTGTCGTACTTTCCCCGCTTCCTGGACCAGTTTCCTAACGTTCAAGCGCTGGCCGAAGCCAGTGCCGACGAGGTGATGGCCCTCTGGGCAGGGCTGGGGTATTACAGCCGTGCACGCAACCTGCACCGCTGTGCCCAGGCGGTGGTTGCTGAGCACGGTGGTGTGTTTCCCGGCAATGCTGCCGCGCTGCAGACGCTGCCTGGCATTGGCACTTCCACCGCTGCGGCGATCGCGGCGTTTTGCCACGGCGAACGGGTGTCCATCGTGGACGGCAACGTGCGCCGGGTGCTGTCGCGCCTGCTGGCTTTTGACGGCGACCTGGCGCAGACCGCGCGCCAGCGCGAGCTGTGGGATCTGGCCCAGGGCCTGCTGCCCCATGCCCCGTCGCCCGACGACATGACCGCTTACACCCAGGGTCTGATGGATCTGGGTGCCACACTGTGCACACGCAGCCGTCCGGCCTGCGAACGCTGCCCGGTGCAAACGATCTGCCGTGCGCGCGAAGTCAGCACGGTGTCGAATTACCCGGTCAAGACCCGCGCGGTGAAGCGCCGGCACGAAAGCTGGTGGCTGCTGTTGTTGCGCGAGTCGGGGGCGCCGGGCCGTGAGCGTATCTGGCTGGCGCGCCGACCAGCGCCGGGCATTTGGGCAGGCTTGTATTGTCCCCCGGTGTTTGACAGCGAGGCTGCCCTTTTGGACACGCTGCCGCAGCCCTTGCGGCAAGGAGTGCGCGAGCTGGAGTCAGTGGCACACAGCCTGACACACCGCGAACTGCGTCTGCACCCGCGCTTGCTGGTGGTGGATGCGCCGCTGCCTGTGCTCAGCGACATGCCGGGCGCCTGGGTGGACGCTGCAGCACTGCATGGGCACGGCCTGCCCGCTCCGGTGCGGTTGTTGCTGGCGCCTTGGCTGGACGGTACGCCAGCCTGAGCGCCTGAGCCGTGATGCGCTCAGGCGCTGGTGTTGTCAGTCGAGGCAGGTGGTTGTGGCCACCCATTGACTTCGCGGTGCCGCACGCGCGTGCTCCATTCGGTACCAAAGGCTTGCGCCAGTTGCTCCACCAGGTAGACCGAGCGGTGTTGCCCGCCTGTGCAGCCAATGGCCACGGTCACATAGCTGCGGTGGTCGCGCAGCATGTGGGGCAGCCAATGCTGCAGAAACGCCATGATTTGCTCACGCATTTGCGCCACTTCGGGCTGGTTGGCCAGGTAATCGGCCACTGGCGCGTCGCGTCCCGTGAGGGCCTTGAGCTCGGGTTCGTAATGCGGGTTGGGCAGCATGCGCACGTCAAACATGAAGTCTGCATCCATCGGCACACCGCGCTTGAAGGCAAAGGACTCAAACACCAGCGTCAGCGGCGACTGCGAGGCGCCCAGCATGTCCTTGATCTGGCTGCGCAACTGGGCCGGCCGAATCAGGCTGGTGTCCATCACCAAGGCCAGCTCGTGCAGCTCGGCCAGCAGTTCGCGCTCGTGCTCAATCGCGTCGGTCAGCGCGCGGCGCTGGTCGTGGCTGGTTTTGAGCGATAGCGGGTGCAGGCGCCGGGTTTCTGAAAAACGCCGCACCAGCGTGTCGGTGTTGGCATCCAGAAAAAGAATGGTCAGGTTCACCTGGCGGCCGGGGTGCTTTTGCAGCGCAGCCAGCCGCTGGGGCAGACCCGGCAGCGACGCTGCGCTGCGCACGTCCATGGCAATCGCCACCTTTTCGGCCCGGTGGCTCTGCTCCAGGGCAATGAACGGCTCCAGCAGCTCAGGCGGCAGGTTGTCCACGCAATAGAAGCCCACGTCTTCCAGTGCGGTCAGCGCGACGGACTTGCCGGAGCCGGACATGCCGGTGATCAGCACCAGTTCGATCGCGTGGGATGGGGGTGCGGGCATGGTGGCGGTCATTCAGTTGGCCAGCAGTTCGCGGGCGTGGGCGAGCGACACTTCAGACGCTTCGCTGCCACCCAGCATGCGGGCCAGTTCGCTCACACGGCCCTGCGGTGTGATGGCCTTGACGGTGCTCACCGTCTGCGGGCCAGCCTGCTGTTTGCTCACCAGCAGGTGGTGGTCAGCGCAGGCGGCTACTTGGGGCAGGTGGGTCACGGCAAGCACCTGTCGGTCGGCACCCAGCTGGCGCAGCAACTGGCCCACGGTGTGGGCCACTGCGCCGCCAATGCCCGAGTCCACTTCGTCAAAAATCAAGGTGGGTGCCTGCCCCAAACGGCTGGTCACGACAGAAATGGCCAAGGCAATGCGCGAGAGTTCGCCGCCAGACGCCACTTTGCCCACCGGGCGAGGGGTCACGCCGCTGTGGCCCGCCACCAAAAATTCCACCTGTTCCCAGCCCTCGGCTTGCGGTTCTTCCAGCCGCTGCAGGCTCACTTCAAAGCGGCCACCCTGCATGCCCAGGGTCTGCATGGTGTCCGAAACCGCCTTGGACAGTTTGGGTGCGGCTTGCTGGCGTTTTTTCGTCAGCACTTGCAAGGCGGATGAGAAGGCTTGCCAGGCCTGGCGCTCGTCCCGCTGCAAGGCGGCCAGATCCAGCGCTTGGTCAACACGGGCCAGCTCCGTCTTCCACTGCGCGTGCAGGTCGGCCAATTCTTCGGGCGGACGGCGGTAGCGCCGCGCCAGAGACACCCATTGCGACAGCCGTTCGTCCAGCGCTTCCAGGCTGGCAGGATCTTGTTCGGTGCGCCGGGCGTACTGGTGCAGGCTGTGCACGGTGTCTTGCACGCCCGCCAGCGCGGCTTCCAGCGCCTCAATGGCATCGGCAAACTGCGGTTCGATGTGCGCCTGTGCCTGCAGCGCGCTGAGCGCGCGGTGCAGCAGGCTGCCCGCGCTGGGTTCGTCGTCGTCCAGCGCCGACACCGCCACCTGCACCGCGTCCAGCAAGGCTTGCGCGTGGGCCAGGCGGCTGTGTTGGGTGTTCAGTTCGGCCCATTCATCGGGCAGCGGGGTGAGCTTGTCGAGTTCGGCAATTTGCCAGGCCAAGCGCTCGCTCTCTTGTTGCAGCGTGTTCTGACGCTCGGTGGCGGTTTCCAGCGCCTTGCGTTTGCTGCGCCATTCGGCCCAGCCCTGCTGGGCTGCGGTCGTGTCCACGCCCGCGTAGGCATCCAGCAACCCGCGCACAGCTTCCGACCGGGTCAGACTTTGCCAGGCGTGCTGGCCATGAATGTCTACCAGGTCGTTGGCCAGCGCCTTCAGCTGGGTCATGGTGGCGGCGCTGCCGTTGATCCAGGCGCGGCTGCGGCCTTCGGTATCCACCGTGCGGCGAAGCAGCAGGGCGTCTTCCACCGGGAAGCCTTGCTCTTCAAGCCAGGGTGTGAGCGCGGGCGAAACGTCAAACTCGGCGGCAATTTCGCAGCGGGCGGCACCCTCGCGCACCACGCCGCTGTCGGCTCGGGCACCCAAGGCCAATTGCAGGGCGTCGATCAGGATGGACTTGCCGGCGCCGGTTTCTCCAGTCAATACCGAGAAGCCGCTGCCCAAGTCCAGGTCCAGGGACTGCACGATGACGAAGTCGCGCAAAACGATGCGTCTGAGGCTCATGAACGTCGGAATCCAGGGTCGGGTTTTGGGGTGTCGCCCGTATTGTGACCGGCCTTTCAGGCCCCTTCGTTCCAGTGCAGTTTTTTGCGCAGGGTGTCGAAATAGCTCCAGCCCACCGGGTGCAGCAAACGCAGGGCGTGTTCGGAGCGGCGCACCACAATGCGGTCGCCGTGCATCAGGCTGGTGAGCGACTGCATGTCAAAGTTCGCGCTCGCGTCTTTGCCGGACACGATTTCCACCGCAATCTCGCTGCTGGAGGGCAAGACGATCGGCCGGTTGGACAGGGTGTGCGGCGCGATCGGTACCATCACCCAGCCACCAATGGCCGGGTGCAGCAGCGGCCCTCCGGCCGACAGGGCATAGGCCGTGGAGCCCGTGGGTGTGGAGATGATCAGACCGTCGGCCCGCTGGTTGGCCACAAAATGGCCGTCCACCTCCACCCGCAGCTCAATCATGCTGGCCACACCACCCCGGTTCACCACCACGTCGTTCAGCGCGGTGGCTTCAAACACACAGCGGCCATCACGCCACACGCTGGCTGCCATCAGGGCGCGCGGGTCGTCCTCGTATTCACCGCGCAGCATGGGCCGCAGTTTTTCGCGGTAGCTTTCAAAGGGAATGTCGGTGATGAAGCCCAGCCGGCCCTGGTTGATGCCCACCAGCGGTACCCCGTAGCGCGCCAGCTGGCGACCAATGCCCAGCATGGTGCCGTCGCCGCCCACCACCAGCGCCAAGTCACAGGTGTTGCCCATGGCCGGCACATCCAGTGCCGGGTACTGCAGCAAGCCGGTGTTCAGCGCCGTTTCCTGCTCAAGCGACACGTCGCAACCCTCGGCATGCAAAAAGTGGGCAATTTCGTCCACCGCGTTGCGCGAGCCCGGCGCGTGGTATTTGCCGATGATGACCACATGCGCAAAGCGCAGCGGCCGGCGCTCTCGGGGTGGTGCAGACCTGGTGTCGGATGGCAGACTCATCGGCAAATTACAACATAGCTTCTTTGTAGTGGTTTGCCCGGAAACCCTTGCTATGCGGCCGCCACGCGGGAGCAGACCCTCCTAAAATGAAACCATGTTAGATGACCGCGCCAAGCTGCTGCTCAAAGCCCTCGTTGAGCGATACATCGCCGACGGACAGCCCGTGGGTTCTCGCACGCTCGCCAAAGCCGCGGGGTTGGAGCTTTCTCCCGCCACCATTCGCAACGTGATGAGCGACCTGGAAGAGTTGGGCCTGATCACCAGCCCCCACACCTCGGCCGGGCGCATTCCCACGGCCCGGGGCTACCGCCTGTTTGTCGACACCATGCTCACGGTCAGGCGCGATGGGTTCGCCCCCATGAGCGACATGACGGGCCAAGGTTTTGACGCCGGCCAGCCGCAACGCGTCATCAGCCACGCCGCGCAAATGTTGTCCAGCCTGTCGCATTTTGTGGGCGTCGTCATGGCGCCGCGGCGCGCGTCCGTGTTTCGCCACATTGAATTTCTCAGCCTCTCCGAGCGCCGGGTGCTGGTCATCATCGTCTCGCCTGAAGGCGATGTGCAAAACCGCATCATCCACACCCAGGTCAACTTCACCCAGTCGCAATTGCTGGAGGCAGCCAACTTCCTCAACGCCCACTACTCGGGCCTTGCCATGGAAGCGGTGCGTGAACGGCTGAAGACCGAAGTGGACGCCCTGCGCGGTGAAATCGCCGACCTGATGAAAGCCGCCGTTGAAATCGGCGCAGAGGCCGATGCCGCACAAGAAGAAGTGGTGGTGTCTGGCGAGCGCAACCTGTTGTCTGTGAGCGAGTTTTCAAGCGACATGGGCAACCTGCGACGCATGTTCGATCTGTTCGAGCAAAAAACCCAACTCATCCGCCTGCTCGATGTGTCGGCCCAGGCAGACGGTGTTCGCATTTACATTGGCGGCGAAAGCCAGGTGGTACCGTTTGAAGACCTGTCTGTGGTCACGGCACCCTATGAAGTTGACGGCCAGGTGGTCGGCACACTCGGCGTCATAGGGCCGCAGCGCATGCCTTACGAACGCATGATCCAGATTGTGGACGTCACATCCAAGCTGGTGAGCAACGCGCTCAGCCACGGAAAGTAAGCGCGTCCGCAAGCCTCTACAATCGAGCGCTCTTGGGGCCGTTAGCTCAGTTGGTTAGAGCAGAGGACTCATAATCCTTTGGTCGACAGTTCAAGTCTGTCACGGCCTACCAAGATACTCCTCAGCCTTGTTGCAGAAAATTGGTCTGAAAACGCTGCTACAATACAAGGCTTCGCGGCTGTAGCTCAGTTGGATAGAGTACTTGGCTACGAACCAAGGGGTCGTGGGTTCAATTCCTGCCAGCCGCACCAAATAGACACCCCGGAAATCGCAAGGTTTCCGGGGTTTTCTGTTTCTGCCGCCCATCTGCTGAAGTCAAGTTGGACCGGCGGCAAGGTGTTTCCCCTGGGCTCAACGCCCTGCTGAACCACAACGATTTCGATGGCTGTGTCGCGCCATTGTTTGAGCCCCCACGCTGAGTCTCATGGCGGTGTACTGTCTGGTGATGTTGCCCGGGCGAGGATATTCGTCTTGCTGACGCCTTCAAAAAGGCTGTGTCCGCCGGAAAAAGAAAAAGCCCACTATTAATTTCATAGCGGGCTTTTCTTGTGTACGTTGGTGCCGGAGAGATGAATCGAACACCCGACCTTCTCATTACGAATGAGCTGCTCTACCGACTGAGCTACACCGGCAACGCCTTGGATTATAGCGTGCTGTGGTAGCTGGTGATCCGGTTGACTTCGTTCTTTGATCCCAAAACCACACTGACGCGCTCGTGCAGTTTGGTGGGCTGGATATCCAGGATGCGCTGGCGACCGTTGGTAGCTGCGCCGCCGGCTTGTTCCACCAGCCAGCTCATGGGGTTGGCTTCGTACATCAGGCGCAGCTTGCCGGCTTTTTCGGGTTCGCGCTTGTCCCAGGGGTACATGAAGACGCCGCCGCGGGTGAGGATGCGGTGCACGTCGGCCACCATGCTGGCCACCCAGCGCATGTTGAAGTCTTTGCCGCGTGGGCCTTCTTTGCCGGCCAGGCATTCGTCCACATAGCGCTTCACGGGTTCGTCCCAGTGGCGCATGTTGCTCATGTTGATGGCGAATTCTTTGGTGTCGGGCGGGATCTGGATGTGTTCTTTGGTGAGCACGAACGAGCCTTGTTCGCGATCGAGGGTAAACATGGCCACGCCGTCACCCACGGTGAGCACCAGGGTGGTTTGCGGGCCATAGACGCAGTAGCCGGCGGCTACTTGCTGGCTGCCGGGCTGCAAGAAGTCTTGCTCGTTGACGGGCTCAATGGTGGTGGGGTCTTCGTTGCCTTTTTTGAGCACCGAGAAGATGGTGCCAATGGACACGTTGACGTCGATGTTGGACGAGCCGTCGAGCGGGTCGAACATGAGCAGGTATTCGCCCTGGGGGAAGCGGTTGGGCACGACGTAGATGCCTTCCATTTCTTCGCTGGCCATGGCGGCGAGGTGGCCACCCCATTCGTTGGCTTCGATCAGCACTTCGTTGGCAATGATGTCGAGCTGCTTTTGCATCTCGCCTTGCACGTTTTCGGTGGTGGCCGCACCCAGGACGTCGCCCAGATCGCCTTTGTTGACGGCCTGGCTGATGTGTTTGCAGGCCCTTGCCACCACTTCAAGCAGCAGGCGCAGGTCGCCGGGGATGTGGCCGTCGACGCGTTGTTGTTCGACCAGGTAGCGGGTGAGTGAAATGCGTTTGGACATGGTTTTCAGGGGTCGTTGAAAGCGGTTTGCAGCGGTTGGCGATCTGTCAAAAAGGCTCAGTCGGCCAGCGAGCGCGTGACGACTTCGCGCACGTCGTTGCTCAGGTCGGGCTTGGCGGCAACGCGGGCAATGGCTTCGCGCGCGGCACTGCGGTAGGGCTCGGCGAGCTTTTTCCAGCGGTCGAGCGCACGCGCCAGGCGCGCGGCGACTTGCGGGTTGAAGCCGTCAAGCTCGATGACGCGCTCGCTCCAGAACACGTAACCCGCCGCATCGGCACGGTGAAAGCCGCCCGGGTTGGCGCTGCAGTAGCTGAAGATGACGCTGCGGGCGCGGTTGGGGTTGCGCAGGTTGAAGTCGGGGTGGGCGAGCAGTTGGCGCACGGCGGGCAACACGTTGCCACCCCGGTCAGGCGCGCCGGCTTGCAGGGCAAACCACTTGTCGATCACCAGCGCTTCGCTGCGGAACATGCTGTGGAAGCGGCTCAGCGCGTCGGGGGCCAGCGGCTGGCCGCTGACGACCAGGGCCGACAGGGCGTTGAAGCGGTCGGTCATGTTGCCGGCGTCTTTGAAACGCTGGTAGGCCTTGCCGGGCCACACGGGGTTGCCGTTGCTGCGTGCAGCCAGGCAGAGCATGGTGAGCGCCAGGCCTGCCAGCGCGCGGCGGCCGGTGCCCAGCGGGTCGGGGCGGTAGGCGCCGTTGTCTTTGTGGGTTTCAAACGCCCAGACCCAGTCGTCGTGCAGGGCATGCGCCAGCTGCTCGCGCATGGCTTCGCGCACGGCGTGGATGCGCTGGGGGTCGACCACGTCCAGTTGTTCGGCGATGTAGGTTTCGCTGGGCAGGGTGAGCACGAGTTCTTTGAACGCGGCGTCCAGCGCCGGGTGGCGCAGCACGGTGCGCATGGCGGCTAAGTAGGCTGCGTCCAGGGGGTCGTGCGGTAAAGCGCTTTGCGCGCGAATGGCGTGCAGGGCAAGGCGCAGAGCCAGGCGCTGGCCGGCTTCCCAGCGGTTGAAAGCGTCCGTATCAGAGGCCAGCAGGCCGAGCAATTGCGCGTCGGTGTAGTCCACGTCCAGCACCACCGGGGCCGAGAAGCCGCGCAGGATGGAGGGCACCGGCTCGCTGTCGACGTTCACAAAGGTGAAGCTCTCGCTGGCCTCGGTCAGCACAAAGGTACGGGTGCCAGCCTCGGGCTGGTTCCAGTGGGCCAGTTGCAGGGGCAGTTCGGTGCCGTTGGCGTCCAGCAGGCCCAAGGCCACAGGAATGACAAACGGCTGCTTGGCCGGCTGACCGGGCGAGGGGTCGCAGCGCTGCGTGAGCGTGAGCGTGTAGCTGCGCGCAGCGGCGTCAAAAACACCGTCGGCGCGCAGATGCGGCGTACCGGCCTGGCTGTACCAGCGCTTGAACTGCGGCAGCAGCCGCGCCAGGTCCGACTGCGGGTTGGCATCGGCCATGGCCTGGGCGAAGTCATCGCAGGTCACGGCCTGGCCGTCGTGGCGGGCAAAGTAGAGCGTCATGCCGGCGGCGAAGCCGGCGCGCCCCACCAGGGTCTGCATCATGCGCACAACCTCGGCACCTTTTTCGTAAATGGTGACGGTGTAGAAGTTGTTGATCTCGACGTAGCTGTCGGGCCGCACCGGGTGGGCCATGGGGCCTGCGTCTTCGGGGAACTGGGCGGTGCGCAGCACGCGCACGTCTTCAATGCGTTTGACCGCGCGCGCCGAAGGCTCGGCGCACAGGTCCATGCTGAATTCCTGGTCGCGGAAGACTGTGAGGCCTTCCTTGAGCGAGAGCTGGAACCAGTCGCGGCAGGTGATGCGGTTACCGGTCCAGTTGTGGAAGTATTCGTGGCCCACCACCGACTCGATGTTGGCGAAGTCGGTGTCGGTCGCGGTGGCGCTGTTGGCCAGCACGTACTTGGTGTTGAAGATGTTCAGGCCCTTGTTTTCCATGGCGCCCATGTTGAAGTCGGCCGTGGCGACGATCATGAAGCGTTCCAGGTCGAGTGGCAGGCCAAAGCGCGCTTCGTCCCACACCACGCTGGCGATCAGCGAGTTCATGGCGTGCTCGGTCTTGTCCATGTCGCCCGGGCGCACGTACACCTGCAACAGGTGGTTGGTGCCGCTGCGCGAGGTGATGCGCTGCTCGCGCGCCACCAGCTGGCCAGCCACCAGGGCAAACAGGTAGCAAGGCTTTTTGTGCGGATCGACCCACTTGGCGAAGTGGCGGCCGTCGGGCAGCGTGCCTTCTTCCACCAGGTTGCCGTTGGACAGCAGCACCGGGTAGCGCTTTTTGTCGGCGCGCAGCGTCACGGTGTAGCTGGCCATCACGTCGGGGCGGTCCAGGAAATACGTGATGCGGCGAAAGCCCTCGGCCTCGCACTGGGTGAAAAACGTGCCCTGGCTCACGTACAAGCCCATCAACTGCGTGTTCTTGTCGGGCGCGCAGGTGGTGAAAATTTCCAGGTCAAAGGGCGCATCGCCTTCGGGTAGGTTCTCCAGCACCAGCTGGTTGCCGTCCATCTTGAACGAGCAGCCAGCACCGTTGACCAGCACGCGTGCCAGGTTCAGTTCCTCGCCGTCCAGGCGCAGCGCTTGCGCCGCCACGGCGGGGTTGCGGCGCAGGCGCATTTTGTTCAGCACCCGGGTTTTGGCCGGGTCCAGGTCAAAACTCAGCTCGACGGTGTCGATCCAGTAGGCGGGGGCGGCGTAGTCTTCGCGGCGGACCACCGTGGTTGGGCCATTGGCCTCACGCAGAAGGGACATGGTGGGTCTCCAGGAAACGGGATGTGATCAGGGCGTGGTAGTCGGGAACGCGGGCCAGCACGTGGGGGCCGTCAAGTTCGTTGGCCGGGTGTGAACTGCAAATGGCCACGGCGCGCATGCCAGCGCGCCGCGCCGCTTCAATGCCCAGCGGGGCGTCTTCAAACACGATGCAGCGCTCGGGCGCCACACCCAGGCGCCGCGCCACTTCCAGGAAAATGGCGGGATCGGGTTTGCCGGGCAAGCCTTCGTCGCCACCCACCGTGGGCAGTGTTTGCTCCAGCGCCAGGTGCTGGTAGGCAAAGGCCTGGTTGTGGCGGTCGCCGGCGGTACCGACGCCGGCGGCCAGACCGCGCGCCTGGGCTTGCGCCAGAAAGGCTTTGAAGCCGGCGACTTCGCTGAACACTGGCGCAAACAGCTCGCGGTAGACCGCTTCTTTGTCGGCCACAAAGGCGGTGGCCTGATCTTCGGGCAGGTCTTGCCCAAACAGCTGGCGCATGCATTCCACACCCGTGCGCCCGGTGGTGCGGCGCATGAGCTCGGGCACGTCGATGTCCAGCCCCTGGCGGCGCGTGAACTCAACCCAGCTGCGCTGGTGCGAGGGCATGGAGTCGATCATGGTGCCGTCCATGTCGAAGATCAGGGCTTGAACCATTCAAACGCCTTGCTTCAGCGAGGCTTCAATGAAGGCGTCCAGGTCGCCATCCAGCACTTTTTGGGTGGCCGAAATTTCGACGTTGGTGCGCAGGTCTTTGATGCGGCTGTTGTCCAGCACGTAGCTGCGAATCTGATGGCCCCAACCCACATCGGTCTTGGTGTCTTCCAGCTTTTGCTGCTCTTCTTGCTGCTTGCGCAGTTCAAAGTCGTACAGCTTGGAGCGCAGGCGCTTCCAGGCAACGTCGCGGTTGCCGTGCTGGCTTCGTCCGTCCTGGCACTGCACCACGATACCGGTGGGAATGTGCGTCAGGCGCACGGCCGAGTCGGTCTTGTTGATGTGCTGACCGCCAGCGCCCGAGGCGCGGTAGGTGTCGGTGCGCACGTCGGCCGGGTTGATGTTGATCTCAATCGAATCATCAATTTCCGGGTAAACAAACACCGAAGCAAACGACGTGTGGCGCCCACCCGACGAGTCGAACGGGCTTTTGCGCACCAGGCGGTGCACACCGGTTTCGGTGCGCAGCAGGCCAAAGGCGTACTCGCCTTCGATCTTGATGGTGGCGCCCTTGATGCCGGCGGTGTCGCCGGCGGTTTCGTCTTCAATCGTGGTTTTGAAGCCCTTGCGCTCGGCGTAGCGCAGATATTGGCGCAGCAGCATGCTCGCCCAGTCGCAGGCTTCGGTGCCACCCGCGCCGGCCTGGATGTCCAGGAAGCAGTTCAGCGGATCGGCCGGGTTGCTGAACATGCGCCGGAATTCGAGCTTTTCCACCTCGGCGGCCACCTTGGCGGCTTCGCCTTCAATGGTGATCAGGCCGGCGTCGTCACCGTCGTCGTTCGACATCTCGAACAGCTCGGAGTTGTCGGCCAGTTCGCTGGTCAGGCGGTCCAGCACGAGCACCACGTCTTCGAGCGACTTTTTCTCGCGGCCCAGGTCCTGGGCGCGCTTGGGGTCGTTCCAGACCGTCGGGTCTTCAAGCGCCGATTCGACTTCTTTCAGTTTGGATGCTTTGGCATCGTAGTCAAAGATACCTCCGTAACTCGACCACGCGGGTGGTCAAGTCTTCGAGTTGGCTGCGGATGGCGTTGCTGCGTTCGGCTTCCATGGGGGATCCTTCGGTGTTGTGGTGTGCTGAAAAAAGGGGCGTCCGGCGCTGAGCCACCCGGTGCGGGTGGCGCGTGCTGCGCCGGGCCGAAACCGCGATTTTCTCACGTCTGGCCTGCGGTTGCGCCGAGCCTTGCCGGGCGTGCTGAAGGGGGTCGGTCCAGCCTGCCTGGGCCCATGCGCCTGGGCGGTTCAGGTCAGGTCAGCCCGGGCCAAAAAATGCTCGATGGTGTGGGCCAGCACCTGGGGCTGGTCGTGGTGCAGCATGTGGCCCGCGTCGTTCACCACCGCGTTGTCCAAGCGCGGTACGGCGCTCAGGCGCTCGTGGTGTTCGGCCAAGGTGAAGCAGCCTTTCCACCACTGGCTCAGGCTGTCGTCGCTGGCGGTCACCACGAGCACCGGTGCACTGATGCGCCGGTACATTTCCAGTACCTCGTCCACACGGTACAGGTAGGCGCTCACCACCTTATGGGCGGCATCACCCAAAATTTCCCACTGCCCCTGCGCGTTGGGGGCGGCCCATTGGCGGGCCAGCCAGTCGGCTTTGTCTTGCGCCAGGCGCGGGTTGGTTTTCATGAGCCGGCGGGCCACCGCGTCGGGCGAGTCGTAGGCTTTCAGCGCCTGTTCGCCCCGGTGCAGCGCTTTTACCTCGTCCATCCATTGGGCGTAGCGGCCCGGCGCCTGGGCGGGCTGGGTGGCCGGCATGCCAAAGCCTTCCAGGTTCACCAGCCGGCGGATGCGTTGTGGCCGTGCGCCGGCGTACACCATCACCACGTTGCCACCCATGCTGTGGCCCACCAGGTCCACCGGCTGGTCGGGGGTGTAGTGGTCCAGCAGGGCGTCCAGGTCGGCCAGGTAGTCGGGAAACCAGTAGCTGTCCGGTGCGGGGCCTGCTGCGCGGGTCAGGCCGAAACCCCGCCAGTCGGGCGCAATGATCCAGCGCTTGTGCGCCAGCGCGTCCACCATGAACTGCCAGGAAGCGGCCACGTCCATCCACCCATGCGCCAGCACCAACGGAGCGCGGGCCAAGTCGGGCTCGCCCCAGACGCGCACGTGGTAGCTGAGGTTGCGAATCGGGACAAACTCGCTGCGCGAGGCTTTCAGGGCTTGGTACATTCATCGGATCATAAAGACCGAGATGGAGACAGGCCATGCGCCCGAGTCAACGCCGAGACAAGAACGCAGCACATAAAACCGCACAGAGTCCGCGCAGTCGCCAGACCGCAGATGCTGCCTCCGCCAACGTGTATGCCGCCTTGCACAGCCAGTTCCGCTGGCTGGTGCCCGAGCGCTTCAACATAGCCGAGGTGTGCGCCCGGCGCTGGGCCGCCGACCCTGCCCACGCCGCGCAGACCGCCGTCATCGCCTGCGCCACCGACCAGCCCGACTGCCACCACAGCTACGCCGAACTGCAGGACCAGGCCAACCGCCTGTCCAACGCGCTCACGGCGCTGGGCGTGCAGCGTGGCGACCGCGTGGCCATTGTGTTGCCGCAGCGGTTTGAGACCGCCGTGGCTTACATGGCGGTGCTGCAAATGGGCGCGGTTGGCATGCCGCTGTCGCAGCTGTTTGGTCCCGAGGCGCTTGAATTTCGTTTGCAAGACAGCGAGGCAGTGGCCGCCATTTGCGATGCGAGCACGCTGGCCGCCGTGCAGGCGGTGAGCGCCCATTGCCCGTTGCTGCACAACGTGCTGGCGGTGGATGCGCAGGCGCAACTTGGCAATGCGCTGGACTGGACGGCGGTGCTGGCCCAGGCACATACTGAATTCCATCTGGTTCCCACACTGGCCGATGAAGCAGCGGTGCTGATTTACACCAGCGGCACCACGGGCAACCCCAAGGGTGCGCTCATTCCGCACCGAGCACTGATCGGCAACCTGACCGGTTTTGTGTGCAGCCAGAACTGGTTTGGCTTCGACCCGTTTGATGCCGCGCAGCCTTCGCAAGCGGTGTTCTGGTCGCCGGCAGACTGGGCCTGGACCGGCGGCCTGATGGACGCGTTGTTGCCCACGCTGTATTTCGGCCGGCCCATCGTGGGTTACAACGGCCGCTTCATCCCGCAAACGGCGTTTGAATTGCTGGAGCGCCACCAAGTGACGCACAGCTTTCTGTTTCCCACGGCGCTCAAGGCCATGATGAAAGCCTTTCCCGCGCCGCAAGACCATTACCGCCTGCAGTTGCAGGGCCTGATGAGCGCGGGCGAGGCGGTGGGCGACGCGGTGTTTGCCTACTGCGAGCAGCAATTGGGCGTCACGGTGAATGAAATGTTTGGCCAGACCGAGATCAACTACATCGTGGGCAACTGCGCCCGCTTGTGGCCCGCGCGTGCCGGCAGCATGGGTAAAGGGTATCCCGGGCACAGGGTGGCGGTGATCGACGACGAGGGCAACGAATGCCCGGTGGGCGTGCCGGGCGACGTGGCGGTGCACCGGCTGGATGTGCACGGCCAGCCCGACCCGATATTCTTTTTGGGCTACTGGAAAAACGAGGCCTCAACCCGAGCCAAGTACACCGGCGACCCGGCCAACAGCTGGTGCCGAACCGGGGACATGGCGGTGCGCGATGCCGACGGCTACCTCTGGTACCAGGGCCGGGCGGACGATGTGTTCAAGGCTGCGGGTTACCGCATTGGCCCCAGCGAAATTGAAAATTGCCTGGTGAAGCACCCGGCCGTGGCCAACGCGGCGGCGGTGCCCAAACCCGATGCCGAGCGTGGTGCCGTGGTGAAAGCCTATGTGGTGCTGGCGCAGGAATACCTGGCCGCCCAGCCAGGCCGGGTGGTGGGTGATGCCGCTTTTGTGCAGCGCCTGACGGCCGAGCTGCAGGCCCATGTGAAGGGCAAGCTGGCACCCTACGAATACCCGAAAGAAATTGAATTTGTGGACGCTTTGCCCATGACCACCACCGGCAAGGTGCAGCGGCGTGTGCTGCGCCTGCAAGAAGAGCGGCGCTACAAAGAACAGCAGGGACGGGCCTGACGGCGCGTCCCTGTGCTGGGTCTCGGGGCGAGCGCCCCGAGGCGGCGGCTTACTTGGCGGCTGGTTCGGCCACGTAGATCTCAATGCGGCGGTTTTTGGCGCGGCCCTCAGCCGTGCCGTTGTCGGCCACGGGTTCGCGCGAGCCACGGCCTTCGGTGCTGAAACGGTTCACCGCCACGCCACGGGCAATCAGGTAGTCGCGGGCGCTGTTCGCGCGGTCCAGCGACAGGGGGTTGTTCACCGCGTCGCTGCCGGTGCTGTCGGTGTGCCCGACGATGGTCACGCTGGTCACCGGGTTGGCGTTCAGCGTGTTGGCAAACTGGTTGAGCACGCCCGCCATATTGGACTTGATGGCCGAGCGGCCCACGTCAAAGGAAATGTCGGCCGGAATGTCCAGCTTCAGGCGGTTGTCGGCGGTTTGGGTCACGCCCACGCCGGTGCCTGCGGTGGCCTTTTCCATGGCGGCTTTTTGCTCTTGCATTTTTTGCGACCAGATGTAGCCACCCAGCGCGCCGGCGCCAGCACCCAGCACCGCGCCCGTACCTGCGCGTTTGGAGCCTCCGGTGGCCACGCCGAGCAGGGCACCAGCGGCAGCGCCAATGGCAGCACCTTTGGCCGTGCCTTGCTGGGTTTCGGTCATGTTGGCGCAGCCTGTGAGGGTAATCGCGGCCGCCAGGACGGCAGCGGTGAAGGCGCGGGGCAATTGCGTTTTGTTGTGATGCATGTTCAATGCTCCTGTTCGGTTGTTACGAAAAATCGCTGCGGCTGAAGCTGCAACTGGCATTCGCCAGGTTGTGAGCATAGCGCGTCGCTTGTTGCGCTAGTGACCAGCCCTCTGCGCGGTTGAAGTCTAAACTTACACCCTGTATTCTTGATTCGCCAACGACTTCCATCTTTGCTTACAAATATTTCATGAAAACTGTCTCACTTGGCGCCAGCGCGCTACAGGTAACGCCCATATGTCTTGGCACCATGACCTTTGGCGAGCAGGTGACCGCGGCCGACGCACACAGCATCCTGGACCGCTCGCTGGAGCGAGGCGTCAATTTTCTGGATGCCGCCGAGATGTATTCCGTGCCGGCCCGGGCCGAAACCTGCGGCGCCACCGAAACCATTTTGGGCAACTGGTTTGCCAAAACACCGGGCGCGCGTGACAAGCTGGTGCTGGCCACCAAGGTCGCTGGTCCGTCGCGCGGCATGCCCTGGATCCGTGGCGAAAACTCCGGGGTCACCAAGGCCGAGATCATCAACGCCTGCGAGGGCAGCCTGCGCCGCTTGCAAACCGACGTGATCGACCTCTACCAGATCCATTGGCCGGCACGCAACACGCCCGCGTTTGGCGCGCTGTACTTTGACCCCAGCAAAGACAAGCCTTGTGCCTCCATCCATGAACAACTGGAAGCCATGGCCGAACTCGTCAAGGCTGGGAAGGTCAAGGCAGTCGGTCTGTCCAATGAAACGCCTTACGGTGTGCACGAGTTTGTGCGCCTGGCCGAACAGCACGGCTTGCCTCGGGTGGACACGGTGCAAAACCCTTACTGCCTGATCAACCGCAGCTACGAGAACGGCATGGACGAGACCTGCCACCGCCTCGGCGTATCGCTGCTGGCGTATTCGCCACTGGGGTTCGGTTTGCTCACGGGCAAATACGACGCTACGGGCCTGGTGGGTGATGCTGGCCGTATGGCGTTGTACGACTCCATGCGCAAGCAGCGCTGGGGCCGCCCGGAAGCACTGGGCGCAGCGCGCCGCTACAACACGCTGGCGCGCGACCACGGCCTCACGCCATCGCAGTTGGCATTGGCCTTTTGCTACCGCAACTGGCGCGTGGCCAGCACCATCATTGGCGTGACTTCGTTGACCCAGCTGGACGAATGCCTGGACGCGTGGGGCACCGAGCTCTCGCCCGAACTGCTGGCTGAAATCGACAAAATTCGGTGGGAATGCCGCGACCCAGCTCAATAAAGCCACAAGGCCGTGCACGAGGGGGCGTTGTCCAGAGGCACCGCGGAACTGGCTTCGTCAGGCCGCAGGTGCCGTCCCCCCTCCCAGCGCTGAAAGCGCGCCAGAGAGGGGGGAAGCCGTGAAACGGCGCAGGGGGGAGACCCATGTCTCGGAAACGCCCGCCACTGCCTGGCTCAAGGCGCATGGGGTTGCGTTCACCGAACACCCTTACGACTACCTGGAGCACGGCGGTGCCCAGCACAGCGCGCGGGTGCTGGGTCTGGACCCGTTTGCGGTGGTCAAGACCCTGATCATGCAAGACGAGCGGGCGCAGCCGCTGGCGGTGCTGATGCACGGCAACCGCACCGTGTCGACCAAAAACCTGGCGCGCCAGATCGGGGCCAAGTCGGTGGAGCCCTGCAAGCCCGAAGTGGCCAACCGGCACAGCGGCTACTTTGTGGGCGGCACTTCGCCTTTTGGTCTGAAACGCAGCATGCCGGTGTGGGTAGAAGCCTCGGTGCTGGCGCTGCCCGCGATCTGGATCAATGGTGGGCGCCGCGGGTTTCTGGTGGGTATCCACCCGGCGGTGCTGTCGGGCCCGCTGGGCGCTCAGCCGGTGCAGTGCGCGCTGGCAGAATAGCCGCAGCGCTGGCAACCACCAGCCGTCACACCACGAGGAGCTTTGTTTGGAATTCGCATACCCCCTGTTGGCCACGGTGGCCGCTTATTTTGTCGGCTCGCTCTCCTTTGCGGTGCTGGTCAGCCGCGTCATGGGGCTGAACGACCCGCGCACCTACGGCAGCAAAAACCCGGGTGCCACCAACGTGCTGCGCTCGGGCAACAAGGCTGCGGCGGTGGTCACGCTGCTGCTGGACGCTCTGAAAGGCTGGTTGCCCGTGGTGGCCGTGGCCTGGTGGGGCGAGCCCTACGGCCTGGGTGACGGTACGGTGGCACTGGTGGGCTTGGCCGCGTTTCTGGGTCACCTGTTTCCGGTGTTCTTTCGCTTTCAGGGCGGCAAGGGCGTGGCTACAGCGGCGGGCGTCATCATCGGTTTTCAGCCCTGGCTGGGCCTGGCTGCGCTGCTCACCTGGGTGATCGTGGCCTACTTTTTTCGCTATTCGTCGCTGGCCTCCATCGTCACGGCGGTGTTTGCGCCAGCGTTTTACCTGTTTGGCGACCGCGTAGCCTGGAGCGCGCCGGGTGTGATGGTGCTGAGCCTGGCTGTGATGGGTGTGCTGCTGGTGTGGCGCCACGCGGACAACATCAACCGTTTGCTGGCGGGCAAAGAAAGCAAACTGGGAGCAAAAAAATGAGCAACGAGTTGGTGCGCCACGGTGTGGCCGCGCGGTACAGCGAGGCGGCGGTGTTTCAGGGCGTGGTGTACCTGGCCGGCATGGTGCCCGAGCGCGGCGACACCGACGTTACAGGCCAGACGCAAGATGTGCTGGACCAGGTGCAGGCGCGCCTGCAAGAAGCCGGCAGCGACAAGTCGCGCATTTTGCGGGCGCAGATTTACCTGAGCGACATCAACGACATTGCCGCCATGAACGCGGTGTGGGACGCCTGGGTGGTGCCCGGCACCGCCCCGCCGCGCGCCACGGTGCAAGCGGCGCTGGCCGACCGGGCCTGGAAGATCGAGATCGTGGTGACCGCTGCGCAGAACGAGCCGCTCTGATACGTCGCCAGCCAGCGAAGATGCTCCACCCACCCCAGAGTGAAACCGGCGATGGGAGGCCTAGAAACGCCGCTCCAACGTGAGCTGGTCGTTGTTGCGCTGCATCTGAAAGCGGGTCAGAAAGCTGTTGCCCAGCAGCACATAAGGCATGGCCTGGGGCAGCACGATGGCGGGCACCGCAAACACCTGGGCGTCGCCCACTTTCACCGAGTCCAGCCGCACCTGGTAGCCCACCGCGCCGCCGTTGGCGGTGCTGACCCGCACCTTCTGGCCCTGCTCGAAGGGCAGGTTGATGCGTTTGGCGTCCGCTTCGCTCAAGATGACCAGGGTGGCGCCGGTGTCCACCATGAACTGCACCGCACGGCCGTTGATCTGGCCCGGCGGCATGAAGTGGCCCTGGCTGTCGGCCGTGAGCACGATGCGCTGCGCGCCCGCGTCGCCTGTGCGCTTGCCCACGCTCACGGGTGCGTCGCCCACCCGCAGGGTCTGGCGCTGGCCGTTCACCTCCACCACAGCGGTTTCGCCTTGCACGCTCAGCAGTTTCGCGCCTTGGTGCGTCTGGCCGGCGCTGACGAACTTGGGCGCCGCGCCGTCCACGGTCAGCAGCGCCTTGGCGCCCGCCACGCCCGAGAGCGCCACCGACTGCGCCAACGACGAACCCGCGGCGAGCGCGAGGACCAGTGCAGGCAGCAAAGGCGTGGGCATGGGGTGTCTGGATCAGCGGGCGCCGAAGGCCCGGCTGTGCCGCCCCAAGGCGAGCGCGCCCCCTTGGGGGGCCGCGACCCGCGAAGCGGCGGAGCGTGTGGGCACGTTCAATCCCGGAAGTTGTTGAACGACAGCGGCAGGTCTTTCAGCTCAGCCTTGATCACATTCATGGCCGCCTGCAGGTCGTCGCGCTTGGCGCCGGTCACGCGCACCGCGTCACCCTGGATGGCGCCCTGCACCTTGAGCTTGCTGGCTTTGAGCGCCTGCTGGATCTTTTTGCCATCTTCGGTGGCAATGCCGTTGCGCACCTTGACCACCTGCTTGACCTTGTCGCCGCCGATTTTTTCGACCTTGCCTTTGTCCAGAAAGCGCACGTCCACGTTGCGTTTGGCCAGTTTGTTGCGCAGCACCTCTTCCACCTGCTGGAGCTGAAAGTCGGCGTCACCAAACAGGGTGATGTCTTTCTCTTTAAGTTCAACGGCGGCGCTGGTGCCCTTGAAGTCAAAGCGCGTGCCAATTTCGCGCGCCACCTGTTCAACGGCATTTTTCACTTCTACAAAATCGGCTTCGAGAACGGTGTCAAAAGAGGGCATGGTGAGGATTCCAGAGAGCGTGGGTGAGACAATCCAACGATGTTAGTCGAGAACAACGTGGCGCTCCAGCCCTACAACACCTTTGGCATCGTGGCCCGTGCGCAGCGGCTGGCCCGCGTGCGCTCCGAGGCCGATGTGCTTCAACTCATGGGCAGCGCCGACTGGGCTGCCGACACCGCCGCCGCACCGCCGTTTGTGCTGGGGGGCGGCAGCAACCTCGTGATCACGGGCGACGTGAAGCCGCTGGTGCTCAAGGTCGAAATCGCCGGGCGCCGCCTGGTGGAAGAAACCCCCAAAGGCTGGCTGGTGGAAGGCGGAGCCGGTGAAAACTGGCACACCTTTGTGGCCTGGACGCTGGACCAAGGCTGGCCGGGGCTGGAAAACCTGGCGCTTATTCCCGGCTCGGTGGGCGCTTCGCCGGTGCAAAACATTGGGGCCTACGGCGTGGAGCTGCAAGACCGCTTTCATTCGCTGGACGCGATCGACCTGCACACCGGCAAAGCCTTCACGCTCGACGCCGCGCAGTGCGGTTTTGGCTACCGCGACTCGGTGTTCAAGCACGCGCCAGCGGGTGAAAAGGGCCTGGGGCTGGCCGGGCGGGCGCTCATCACGCGGGTGCGGTTCTGGCTGCCCAAGCCCTGGAAGCCGGTGCTGGGCTACCTGGATCTGGAACGCAAGATGGCCGAGACCGGCATTTCAGCGCCCGACGCACGCCAGATATTTGACTGGGTGGTGGCCATTCGCCGCGCCAAGCTGCCCGACCCGGCCGTCATTGGCAACGCCGGCAGCTTCTTCAAAAACCCCACCGTGAACGAAGAGCAGTGCGCCGACATCATTGCGCGCGACCCCAAAGTGGTGCACTACCCCATGCCCGACGGCAGCATCAAACTGGCCGCAGGCTGGCTGATAGACGCCTGTGGCTGGAAAGGCAAAAGCGTGGGTAACGCCGGGGTGTTTGAACGCCAGGCGCTGGTGCTGGTGAACCGGGGTGGCGCCACCGGCGGCGAGGTGATGACGCTGGCCAAAGCCATCCAGACCAGCGTGTACGAGCGCTTCGGCATCCTGCTGGAGCCGGAGCCGGTGGTGATCTGACAGACACCGGTCATTGACACATCGAAGAAAGGCACTCCACGGGGCGCCTTTCTGTTTGGGGCATTGGAAAGTGAGAGCAGGGGATCGGGCGCCTCCCTCCATGCAGGGTCAGACTGTCGCGCGTTTTTGTGGACTTCGCCGAGGAATCCGCGCAGGAGGGCAAAAGGCAAGACCCCTTTGCATGGTGCTCGCGGCCTTCGGGTGTTCGAGGTGTGTCCCATACCCCGCCTACGAAGTCGGCGCCCACTCAAAGGCCGTCGGCGGCGGCGCCGCGCCCACTTTGTTGGTCAGCATACGCAAGCGGTCCGCCAGCAAGCGCCCCCACAGGCCTTCGAGCTTGCTCTTCAATTCAGGGCGCTTGTCGAGCAGTTGGGTCAGCGCCTCGCGCGGCAGCTCGAACACCTGCACCGGCCCGGCCGCGTGCACATCGGCCGACGCTGGCCGGTCGGTCAGGTAGCTGACCTCGCCGACGAAGCCGCCGTCCTCCACCTGGGAGATGGGGTGGCCGTTCAGGCTGACCGCGAGCCGGCCGCGGGTAACCACTGCAACCCCGTCCACCGGGCGGCCCGCCTCCACCAGCGCCTCACCGTCGGCGAGAGCCCTCTGGCGGCCGATTTGCAGCAGGTGCCGGAACTCGACCGGCGTCAGCACGGAGAAGGTCTTGCGGTACAGCGCTGCGGCGTCTTCCGTCAGGTCCGTAATCGACCGCTCGCGGTACAACAGCCAGAGCTGGTAGCCGTTGATCAACACGATGCCGACGTTGAAGCCGATCTGCACCCACATGGGCTGCCCGGGGCGAATGAAGTAGTAGACGATGAAGTCGATCAGGCAGGCGAACACCGTGATGACCCGCAGCCACGCGATGTCGCGCATCATGTACGACAGCGTCAGCAAGCCGTACGAGACGGCCGAAAGCCCGTCGTAGAAACCGAGTTCGATGTTCATCTGCCACCCCCTTGTTTCGATTCAGCTCGCCCAAGTGAGCGGGCTGCCCAAGAAAACGATCCTTGTCTTCAATGACACGCCGGCCAACATCGCCTCGCTTGTCGAAGCCCTGAGGGCCGGTTACCGCGTCAAAGGGGCCCCGGCGGCGAGCGCGCGATGGCCACGGCGCTCAGCGACGATCCGCTCGGCCCCATCCTGCTCGGCCGCAGCGGTTTCATGTCCTGCCTTTTGCCTGCAGGCAGTGGCGTCAACCCTGATTGGACCTCGCCACCAAAATCGAGATCTCGTTGTAACTGCTTCCGCTCCGCACATCAAGCGAGCCCGGTTCAGGCCTCAGAGACGTTCAGCCCGCAACATTCCGCCATTGTTCAGTGAAATCCAGGGTGTTGCACTTCACTTTTGAATCCGCCGAGTTTGTGTGTAATCAATATAAAAAACGGCCCTTTGAGGGCCGTTTTTCGTTGAGCAGTGCGACGGATTACTTATCGCCTTCCAGTCGGAGCATTTGCGCCCCTTCACCCAGCGACAGCAGTCCACTCTTGGCGTAAATACCCAGCTTGGCTCGCGTGTCCACGATGTCGAGGTTGCGCATGGTCAGCTGGCCGATGCGATCGAGCGGCGTGAACGGTGCGTCTTCCACCTTTTCCATGCTCAGGCGCTCGGGCGCGTAGGTCAGGTTCGGGCTCTCGGTGTTCATGATCGAGTAGTCGTTGCCGCGGCGCAGTTCGATGGTGACCTCGCCGGTGATGGCGCGCGCCACCCACCGCTGGGCGGTTTCGCGCAGCATGATGGACTGCGGGTCGAACCAGCGGCCTTGGTAGAGCAGGCGGCCGAGCTTGAGGCCGTTGATGCGGTACTGCTCGATCGTGTCTTCGTTGTGGATGCCGGTGACCAGGCGCTCGTAGGCGATGTGCAGCAGCGCCAGGCCGGGGGCTTCGTAAATGCCGCGGCTCTTGGCTTCGATGATGCGGTTTTCGATCTGGTCGCTCATGCCCAGGCCGTGGCGCCCACCGATGCGGTTGGCTTCCAGGATCAGGTCCACCAGGCTGTCAAACGTCTGGCCGTTCAGGGCGACCGGCTGGCCTTCTTCAAAGCGCACCGTCACGGTTTCGCGCTTGACTTCAACCTCGTCTTTCCAGAACGCCACGCCCATGATGGGGTTGACGATGGAAATGCCGCTGTTGAGGTGCTCCAGGTCTTTCGCTTCGTGCGTGGCACCCAACATGTTGCTGTCGGTGCTGTAGGCTTTTTCGGCGCTCATTTTGTAGCCGAAGCCGTTTGCCGTCATGAAGGCGCTCATCTCGGCGCGGCCACCCAGTTCGTCGATGAACAGCTGGTCGAGCCAGGGCTTGTAGATCTTCAGGCTGGGGTTGGTGAGCAGGCCGTAGCGGTAAAAGCGCTCGATGTCGTTGCCCTTGTAGGTGCTGCCGTCGCCCCAGATGTGGACGTCGTCTTCCTTCATGGCGGCCACCAGCATGGTGCCGGTGACGGCGCGGCCCAGCGGCGTGGTGTTGAAGTAGGTCACGCCGGCGGTGCTGATGTGGAAGGCACCGCACTGCAGCGCGGCAATGCCTTCGTGCGCCAGCTGGGTGCGGCAGTCGATCAGGCGCGCCTGTTCGGCGCCGTACTGCATGGCCTTGCGCGGGATCTCGTCGTAGTCCGGCTCGTCGGGCTGGCCGAGGTTGGCGGTGTAGGCGTAGGGGATTGCGCCTTTTTGCTTCATCCACAGCAGGGCAGCGGAGGTGTCCAGGCCGCCGGAAAAGGCGATGCCGACTTTCTGCTGTGTGGGCAGGTTTTGAAGAATGGTGGCCATGTTCTGTGTCCGATCAGCCGAAATGGCAGATGTAGTGGTAGGGCTCGGTCACCCGAATGTCGAAGCTGCTGTTGCCGGGGATAGCGAACGTGTCGCCGGGGCCGGACTTGAGCCAGGCGTCGGTGCCGGCCAGTTTGTATTCGCAGCCGCCGGCCACGCATTCCATGATTTCGGGCGCGCCGGTGTTGAAGGTGAGCGCGGCGGGCAGCACCACGCCGACCGATTTTTTCGTGCCGTCGGGGTAAGTGATGCCGTGGCTGACGCACTTGCCGTCAAAGTACACGCTGGCCTGGGTGGTGACGGTCACGCCGTCGATGTGGGTGGTGGTCATGGGCGGAGAAAATGTAAAGGCGAAAACGTTGATTTTAGGCCGGGCGTTTCGCGTTCAGCGACGGCTTTCCCAAGCCTCGGCGTCAAAGCCCACGGTCACGCCGTCGGCCCACTGCACCACCGGGCGCTTGATCACGCTGGGCTGCGCCAACATGAGTGCTCGTGCGCTGGCGGCGTCCACCACGGCGGCGCGTGTGGTTTCGTCCAGCTTGCGCCAGGTGGTGCCTTTGCGGTTCACCAGGGGCTCCCAGCCCAGCGCGGCCAGCCATTGGTCCAGCGCCGCCTCGGGCACGCCTTGTTTTTTGAAATCGTGGAACTGGTGTTCCTCGCCATGGTCCGTCAGCCAGGTGCGGGCTTTTTTGACGGTGTCGCAGTTGGGGATGCCGTAAATCGTGGTCATGTCGCAGATTGTCCTTGATGCCTTGGCTGCACCAAGCGCAATGGGACAATCGGCGCATGCTCAACATCGATCTGCCTTCCCACCCCCACACCCTGCCCGAGTGGCTGGCCCACTGCGAGCGCCTGCACCCCGTCACCATCGACATGGGGCTGGAGCGCGTGCAGCGCGTGGCCCAGCGCATGGGCCTGGCCATGGGTTGCCCGGTCATTACCGTGGCTGGCACCAACGGCAAGGGCTCCACCTGCGCCATGCTGGAAGCGGTTTACACCCAGTCGGGCTACCGCACCGGGGTGTACACCTCGCCGCACCTGGTGCATTTTGAAGAGCGCTGCCGCATCGCCGGCGAACCGGTGGCCACGCAAGAACTGTTGCCCGCCTTTGCCGAAGTGGAAACGGCCCGCAAGGGGCAGGGTGCTGACCAGGAAGAGGTCAGCCTGAGCTACTTTGAATTCACCACCCTGGCCATTTTGCGCACCTTGTCGCGCAGCGGGCTCGATGTCGCCATTTTGGAAGTGGGCCTGGGCGGCCGGCTGGACGCGGTGAACATCATCGACACCGACTGCGCTGTCATCACCTGCATTGCGCTGGACCACATGGCCCTGCTGGGCAACGACCGCGAAGCCATTGGCTACGAGAAGGCCGGCATCATGCGCACCGGGCGCCCGGTGGTGGTGAGCGACCCGGTGCCACCCCAAAGCATATTGGACCGTGCGCTGGAAGTGGGTGCTGACTTGTGGCGGCTGGGCAAAGACTTCCATTTCGCCGGCGACCAGCAGCAGTGGGGCTGGGCCATGCACCCATCGCACGGCGGGCGGCGTTATGCGGGCCTGGCTTACCCCGCGCTGCGCGGCGCCAACCAGCTGGTGAACGCCTCGGGTGTGCTGGGAGCTGTGGAAGCGCTGCGCTCGCGCCTGCCCGTGACGGCGCAGGCGGTGCGCAACGGGCTGGCGCTGGTGGAGCTGCCGGGTCGTTTCCAGATCGTCCCTGGCACGCCCACCCTGGTGCTGGACGTGGCCCACAACCCGCATTCGGTGGCCGCGCTCACCGAAAACCTGGATGCCATGGGCTACTACCCCACCACCCACGCTGTGTTTGGCGCCATGGCCGACAAAGACCTGCCCGCCATGCTGGAGCGCATTGCGCCGCTGATCGACCACTGGCACCTGACCGACCTGCCGCTGGAACGCGCCATGAAGGCCGATGCGCTGGCGCAGGTGCTCAACAACACCCCGGCCACAGCGCCCGGGGGCAAAACCCGGGTGGCCGGCTGCCATGCCAGCCCGATGGAGGCGCTGCGCGCAGCCGTGGCGCAGGCAGACCCCGCTGATAGAATCGTGGTCTTCGGTTCGTTCTTCACCGTGGGCGGCGTTTTGCAGGACGGCGTACCTCGAATGTCCGCCAAACACCTTGTTTCCTGAGGCCGTTATCGCCAGGCGTTGATGGTGTCAGGGTCTCTACCGCGAATGTTCAAATCCCGTTCAGGCTCCCAGGGCAACCCGGCGACACACCCGCCCCAAAGCATTGAGGCCGTGCGCCGGCGCGCCCGCCACCGCCTCATTGGGGCTGCGGTGCTGGTGCTGTTGGGCGTGCTGGGTTTTCCCTTGTTGTTTGACACCCAGCCGCGCCCGATTTCGGTGGACATTCCCATCGAGATTCCAGCCAAGAACCCGGTCGCGCCCCTCAAGGCCGCCAAAACATCACCGTCCACTAGCCCGTCCGCGCCAGCCGAAACCCAGCAGCCCGCTGCGGGTGCAGGCAGCGGCGTGACCACCAGCGACAGCCTGAGCGCTCGCGAAGAGGTGGTTGAAAGCGTGCGCCCTGCAGCTTCACCGGCCAAACAGGCCCCGGCGCCCGAAGTGCAGCCCGAATCCGCCAAACCTGCAGCGCCGCCGCCAGCGGCTGCCAAAGCCAGCGCCACCGAAGCCGCGCGCGCTAAAGCGCTGCTGGAAGGCAAGCCCGCTGAATCGGCCGAGCGCATTGTGGTGCAGGTGGGCGCGTTTGCCGACGCTGCCCGGGCCCGCGAAGTGCGTCTGAAGCTGGAACGCGCTGGCCTCAAGACCTATACCCATGTGGCCGAAACATCAGAAGGCAAGCGCATCCGGGTGCGGGTGGGTCCGTTTGCGTCCAGAGCCGAGGCCGACAAAGCGGCCGCGCGCGTGAAGGCGCTGGGCTTGCCTGCGGCCATTCTCACGCTGTGATGCCTTTCGCAGCGGCCCGGGCCTGATGCCCATGGTGTGGATCGATTGGGCCTTGCTGGCCGTGCTGTTGCTGTCGGCTGTGCTGGGTTTGTGGCGCGGGCTGGTGTACGAGGTGATTTCCGTGGCGGGCTGGGTGGCGGCGTTTGTGCTGGCCCAGGCTTACGCCAGTGATGTGGCTGCCTGGCTGCCCATGGACGGTTTTTCAGCCCCGCTGCAGCTGGCAGCCGGTTTTGCGGTGGTGTTCATGGTGGCGGCCTTTGCGGGCGGTCTGGTGGCCTGGGTGGTTAAAAAATTGGTGGAGTCGGTGGGCCTGCGGCCGGTAGACCGGGTGCTGGGTGGTGCGTTTGGGCTGGTGCGCGGTGTCGTGATCTTGCTCGGCGTTGCGGTGGTGGTGAGCATGACGCCCTTGCAGCAAGGCGCATGGCAGGCCTCTCGCGGGGCGGGTGTGCTCTCTGCCACGCTGCACGAGGTGAAGCCTTTGTTGCCCGAGGCCGTGGCCCGCTATCTGCCCTGAGCCGTGCTTCAGAGCGCTGTGGTTTTAGTCTGAATTTTTCGTTTCTCGTCAAGGATCAAACATGTGTGGAATCGTGGGCGTGGTCAGCCAGGCGCCGGTTAATCAACTGATTTACGACGCGTTGCTGCTGTTACAGCACCGCGGCCAAGATGCTGCCGGTATCGTGACCCAGCAGGGCCGCAAATTTTTCATGCACAAGGCCAAAGGCATGGTGCGCGATGTGTTTCGCACCCGCAACATGCGGGCGCTGCCCGGCAACTGCGGCCTGGGCCAGGTGCGCTACCCCACCGCGGGCAACGCTTACAGCGAAGAAGAAGCGCAGCCTTTTTACGTGAACGCGCCGTTTGGCCTGGTGCTGGTGCACAACGGCAACCTGACCAACGCCCAGGCGCTGAAAAAGGAGCTGTTTCAGACCGACCACCGGCACATCAACACCGACAGCGATTCCGAGGTGTTGCTCAACGTGCTAGCGCACGAGCTGGAAAAGGTCACCCGTGGCATCACCCTGAAACCGGCCGACGTGTTCGCTGCCGTGCGTGGGGTGCACCAGCGGGTGCGCGGGTCTTACGCAGTGGTTGCCCTGATTGCGGGGCACGGCCTGGTGGCGTTTCGCGATCCCTTTGGTATCCGCCCCCTGTGTGTGGGCCGCAGTCCGGCCGGTGTGATGGTGGCCAGCGAATCGGTCACCCTGGAGGGCAACGGCTTTGAACTCGACCGCGATGTGATGCCCGGCGAGGCGCTGTTTGTGGACCTGGACGGCAACATGCAGTTTGAGCAGTGCGCCGAAAAAACCAGCCACAACCCCTGCGTGTTTGAGTATGTGTACCTGGCCCGGCCCGATTCGGTGCTGGACGGCATCTCCGTCTACCAGGCCCGCCTGAACATGGGTGAAACGTTGGCCAAGCGCGTGGTGTCTACCGTGCCGCCGAACGAAATCGACGTGGTCATCCCCATTCCAGAGTCCTCGCGCCCCAGCGCCATGGAACTCGCCCAGCTGCTGGGCTTGCCGTACCGCGAAGGTTTTGTGAAAAACCGCTACGTGGGCCGCACCTTCATCATGCCGGGGCAGGGCGTGCGCAAAAAGTCGGTGCGCCAGAAGCTCAACGTGATCGCCAGCGAGTTCAAGGGCCGCAACGTGCTGCTGGTGGACGACTCCATTGTGCGCGGCACCACCAGCCGCGAGATTGTGCAGATGGCGCGCGACGCCGGTGCGCGCAAGGTGTACCTGGCCAGTGCCGCGCCGCCGGTGCGCTACCCCAACGTCTACGGCATCGACATGCCCACGCCCGACGAGCTGGTGGCCCACAACCGCACGGTTGATGAAATCCGCATCAGCATCGGCTGCGACGCGCTGATTTACCAGGATGTGGACGCCATGAAGCAGGCCATTGGTTCGCTCAACCCCAAGCTCGCCGGCTTTGACGCCTCGTGCTTTGACGGTGTGTACGTCACCGGCGACATCACGCTGGAAGACATCGCGCGCATGAACGCCGGCCGCGACCACAGCGAAGAGGGCGAGGAAGACACCTCGCGCCTGGCCTTGCCCAACGCCCAGACCGCTTGATGCGTGCAGGCCTTTTCTGAAGACAGCTTGAACATGAACACAGAGAACCCGGCCCACGGCGATGCGTTGGCAGGCTTGCACCGCGACACGCTCGCCGTGCGCGCGGCGGTGGAGCGCAGCCAGTACGGTGAAAACTCCGAAGCGCTGTACCTGACCAGCGGCTACGTGCAGCCCAGCGCCGAAGCGGCGGCCCGGCGCTTTGCCGGCGACGAAGAAGGCTTCACTTACGGCCGCTACGGCAACCCCACCGTGGCCAGCCTGGAGCAGCGTCTGGCCGCGCTCGAGGGCGCCGAGGCCTGCATGTCCACCGCCTCGGGCATGTCGGCCATCTTGCTGATGTGCATGGGCCTGCTCAAGGCGGGCGACCATGTGATCTGCTCGCACTCCATGTTTGGCTCCACCATCAAGCTCATTGGCACCGACCTGGCCAAGTTCGGTGTCGAGTCCAGTTTCGTGTCGCAGACCGACGTGAACGCCTGGAAAGCCGCCATCAAGCCCAGCTCCAAACTGCTGTTTGCCGAAACGCCCACCAACCCGCTCACCGATGTGTGCGACATCCGCGCGCTGGCCGACGTTGCCCACAACGCCGGCGCCTTGCTCTGCGTGGACAACTGTTTTGCCACGCCAGCGCTGCAGCGCCCCATGGCGCTGGGTGCCGACATCATCATGCATTCCGGGACCAAATACCTGGACGGCCAGGGCCGCGTGATGGCCGGCGCGCTGTGTGCCAGCCAGGCGTTGGTGACCAAGAGTTTTCTGCCCATCATGAAGAGCGCCGGCATGACGCTGGCGCCGTTCAACGCCTGGGTGGTGCTCAAAGGGCTGGAGACGCTGGACATTCGCATGCAGGCGCAGTCGGCTCGCGCACTGGCGCTGGCGCAGTGGCTGCAAGTGCATCCGGCGGTTGCACGGGTGCATTACCCAGGCCTCACCAGCCACCCGCAGCACGAACTCGCCATGGCGCAGCAGTCCGGCTGCGGCGGTGCTGTGTTGTCGTTCGAGGTGAAGGCGGCTGACGCCGACCAGGGACGCCAGCGCGCCTTCCATGTGCTCGATTCGATGCAGATGCTGTCGCTTTCAACCAACCTGGGCGACACCAAAACACTGGTTGCCCACCCCGCCAGCACCTCGCACGGCCGCCTGACCGAAGCGCAGCGCCAACTGGCCGGCGTGAGCCAGGGCCTCATTCGCGTGGCGGTGGGTTTGGAGCACATCACCGATATCCAGACCGACCTGGACCGCGGCCTTTCCAGTATTTGACACAGCGCCCTTGCCCGCCAAGCCGCTGCCACCGATCCAACACATGACCACGCCCATCCGCACCCGTTTCGCCCCGTCGCCCACCGGCTTCATTCACCTGGGCAACATCCGCTCGGCCTTGTACCCCTGGGCTTTTGCCCGTGCCAACGGCGGCACGTTTATCTTGCGCATCGAAGACACCGACCTGGAGCGCTCGTCGCAGGCCGCCGTGGACGTGATCATTGAAGGCCTGAAGTGGCTGGGCCTGGATCACGACGAAGGCCCGTTCTACCAAATGCAGCGCATGGACCGCTACAAGGCGGTGCTGGCCGACATGGTGGCCGCCGGCCATGTGTATCCGTGCTACATGAGCATGGAAGCGCTGGACGCCTTGCGCGAGCGCCAGATGGCCAACAAGGAAAAGCCGCGTTACGACGGCACCTGGCGCCCAGAACCCGGCAAGGTGCTGCCGCCAGTGCCCGAGGGCGTGCGCCCGGTGCTGCGTTTCAAAAACCCGCAGGGCGGTGTGGTGGCGTGGGACGACAAGGTCAAGGGCCTGATCGAAATCCGTAATGACGAGCTTGACGACCTGGTGATCGCCCGGCCGGACGGCACGCCTACCTACAACTTTTGCGTCGTGGTGGACGACATTGACATGGCCATCACCCACGTGATCCGCGGTGACGACCATGTGAACAACACGCCGCGCCAGATCAACATCTTCAAGGCGCTCGGCAAAGAGCCGCCGGTGTACGCCCACCTGCCCACCGTGCTCAACGAGCTGGGTGAAAAAATGAGCAAGCGCAATGGCGCCAAACCCGTCACGCAGTACCGCGACGAAGGCTACCTGCCCGACGCGATGGTGAACTACCTGGCCCGCCTGGGCTGGAGCCACGGTGACGACGAAATTTTCAGCCGGGCTCAGTTCCTCGGATGGTTCAACCTGGATCACCTGGGCCGCAGCGCCGCCCAGTTTGACGAGGCCAAGCTGCGCTGGGTCAATGCGCAGCACCTCAAGGCCATGGACGACAACGCCCTGGCCCCGCTGGTGGCCGTGCAACTGGAGAAGCGCGGCATCTTGGTTGACGAGCGCCTACCCCGCATTTGCGCCTTGTTCAAAGACCGTTGCGACACCACCGTGGCCCTGGCCAACTGGGCGGCAGCGTTTTACGCCGACATCACCCCGAACCCTGACGAGCACGCACAGCATGTGACCGATGCCGTGCGCCCTGCGGTGCTGGCGCTGGCCGCCAAGTTGGCCACCTGTGCCTGGGAACGTGCAGCCATTTCAGCAGCCATCAAAGAGGTGTTGGCTGCGCACAGGTTGAAAATGCCGCAACTGGCCATGCCGGTGCGTGTGCTCGTCATGGGCACCGCCCAGACGCCGTCGCTGGACGCGGTGCTTGAATTGCAAAAACAACAAACAATTTTGGACAGATTGCAAAACGCTTGAAATTTGTCCTATAATTTGAGGCTTGGCGGGATGCACTGATCAGTGAATAACTTAGAAGCGCAAAACGACAAACCCTGTGGGGGTATAGCTCAGCTGGGAGAGCGCTTGCATGGCATGCAAGAGGTCAGCGGTTCGATCCCGCTTACCTCCACCAAAATTTAGTTTTGTGTCTTAAAGCCGGTTTTTATCGGTGATATAATACAAAGCTCGGTTAGTTCCAAGGTTTTGACCCTATCGTCTAGAGGCCTAGGACATCACCCTTTCACGGTGAGTACCGGGGTTCGAATCCCCGTAGGGTCGCCAAGTTTGTGGCACTTGGCCTGAAGCTTTAAAGAATCAGGCAAAAGCTGCACCACTGCGGAGTGGTAGTTCAGTTGGTTAGAATACCGGCCTGTCACGCCGGGGGTCGCGGGTTCGAGTCCCGTCCACTCCGCCAGTAAAATGATAGACCGTCCAAGTCGTAAGATTTGGGCGGTTTTTTCTTGCCTGTTGGTTGTGTCTTGCGTGTCGTTGCGCGTTAGTCACCGTCTTTTTGGGCGTTCCAATCCCTTTTCTGTAGCGCCATTTTTTCGGCACGCCGTTGCGCTGCCGTGCTCTTGCCGTGGGCTCCAGCTTTGCGTTTGGCCGCCGGCACCACCAGCGGGTTGCGGGGCTTGGGTGTTTTGAGCCGCAGTTTTTTGTGGCGCGCTGAGTTCATGGCTGTTCCTCGTGTCCAATCTTGCGAAGGCTCATGTGGCGCGTTCCAGCCAGCGCAGCCGAACCAGTCCGGTGGACAGCGCTGTGCCGCACACAATGACGACACCGCAGAGCACCATCCAGGCGGTGATGCTTTCGCCCAGAAACAGTGCGCCGTACATCAGCGCAAACACTGGCACCAGAAAGGTCACGGTGAGGGCCCGGCTGGGGCCGGCTTTGGCGATGATGCGAAAGAACAGGATGTAGGCGATGGACGTGCAAAACAGCGCGACCGCGGCCAAGGCACCCCATGCGCTCAGGCTCACGGGCTGGGCGGGCCACAGCCAGAGCGTGGGCAGGGCGAGGCCCAGTGCTGCTCCCATCTGGCTGCCCGTGGCGGTGGCCAGCGGGTGAGCGCCGGTGAGGTAGCGCTTGGTGAAGCTCGCCGCCAGGCCGTAGCACAGGGTGGCCAGCAGGCAGGCTCCCATGGCCAGCAAGGTGGTGCCGGAGGCACCTGAGCCGGCTACCCCGGCTGCGCTGAAGCCCGATTTGCCGACCACCAGCAACGCAACGCCCACAAAACCAATCAGCAAACCGAGCATGCGAGAGCCGCTCGGCCGGTCTTTGAGCCATAGCCAGGCCACCAGCGCGCCCGATAGCGGCACCGTGGCGTTGAGAATGGACGTGAGGCCGGTGGTGATGTGCATCACCGCAAAGGCGAACAAGGCAAAGGGAATGCCGGAGTTGAGCAGGCCCACAAAAAGGATGGGTTTGGCGCGTTGTTTGAAGTCGGCCCAGACGCCTTTGACCAGAAAGACGGGCAACAAAAACAGTGCTGCCATCGTCACACGCAAGCCAGCGGTGGGCAGGGCACCAAACTCGGCAGCGCCCAAGCGCATGAACAGAAACGAAGAGCCCCAGAGCGCGGCGAGCAGGAAAAATTCGGTAATCAGGGTGGGTGACATGGGGAGGGTGTCGAAAAGAGACCAGCGCCCTGCTCCAGGCGGAGCAGGGCGGCCTTGCGGTCAAGCCCGCCAGCATAGCCGGTGAGTGAGCCGTCCGCTCCGACCACCCGGTGGCAAGGCACCACGATACTCAAGGGATTTCGCCCAATGGCGGTACCCACAGCGCGCATTGCCGCGGGGCGGCCGATCTGGCTGGCCAGCTCGCCGTAGCGCTGTGTGTGGCCGGCGGGTATGGTGAGCAAGGCGTTCCAGACCGATTGCTGAAAGTGCGTGCCGCTTGACAAGTCCAGCGGCAGGTCGAAGGCGTTCAACGCGCCCGCCCAATAGCGGGTGAGCTGCTGCGTTGCGGCTTGCAGCACCGGGTGGCCGGCATCGGTGGGCCAGCTGTCGATGAGGCTGTCAGCTGGCAGGTGGCGCTGGTTGGTGAACCAGACACCAGCCAAACCCTGTGCGCTGGCTGCCAGCAAAAGGTTGCCAAGTGGTGATGTCACCGTGGTTTTGACCAAAATCGGGGTTTTTTTCATGGGGTGGGTTCCAGTGGGGCAGTGGCCGGTCCCAGGTAGGTGCCAGCCCAGGTGCGCAATACCGCGTAGCTGCGCCAGGGTCGCCAGGCGCTGGCCAAGCTATCGGCCTGGCGCCGGGTGGCGGCGCCCAGGCGGTGGTTCAGACCCAGGGCCTGGTGCAGCGCCACGTCGCCCGTGGGCCAGGCGTCTGGCCAGCGCAGGGCCCGCAGGGCGATGTAGTGCGCCGTCCAGGGACCGATGCCAGGCAGCGCCTGCAAGCCCTGTAGCGTCGACAACAGATCGGCTTGGCCGTCCAGGTCCAGCGAACCGTCTGCCACGGCTCGGGCCAGCCCCTGGATGGCGGCTTGGCGCTGGCGCACGATGCCCAGCTCGCCCAAAGCCTGGGGCTCCGCGTTGGCCAGGGTGTGTGCCGACGGAAACAGGCGGTTCAGGCCCGAAAACGGTGTGTCGATGGGTACGCCAAAGCGCTCCACCAGGCGCTGAGCCAGGGTGCGCGCCGCTGCCACCGTGATCTGCTGACCCAGCACCGCGCGCACGGCCAGCTCGAAGCCGTCCAGACCTCCCGGCACGCGCAAGCCGTCGCCGGTGGGGAAGTGCGGGTGCAGCACCGCGTTGATGGCTTGCGGGTCGGCGTCCAGGTCAAACAGCGCCCGCACTCGCCAGAGCAGGCTGGGTAGCACGGCGTGCAGGCTGACGCTGGCGCGCAACTCCAGCCGGTGGGCCGCAGGCTGCAACTGCGCGATCAGCCAGCCGGTGTGCACTTGACCGCCCACCACCAGCCGCACGGTGCGGTGCAGGCTAAGCGCTTCGGGTTGCACCCATTCCACACCGGGCAGTTGCCGCGCGGCCAGAAACGCCAGCATGGCTGTGGCGTCGTACGGCGGGCGCCACGACAGGTGTACGGTGGTGCCTGCGTGTGCCGCTTCGTGGGCGTGGGGTGTGGGCTGGCTGCGTCGCATTTGCGTGGGGCTGAGCCCGTAGTGGGCCTGCAGGGCACTGTTGAAGCGCCGCAGGCTGGCAAAGCCGCTGGCCTGCGCCACTTGCGACACCGGCAAGCGCGTGTCGGCGAGCAATTGTTTGGCAATGAGCAGTTTGCGGGTTTGCAAATACCGCTGGGGTGAGACCCCGATGTGTGCCTCAAAAATGCGGCGCAAGTGCCGATCGCTCACACCCAGCCGCGCTGAAAGCCGGCTAACGGCCGTGCCTTCTGCGGCGGCGGAAGTCCAGCTTTGTGGGTCGTCCAGCAAGCACATGGCCTGGCGGGCCAGGATGGCGCCGGCGTCCTCAGCAGACCAGTGGCGGTCCAGCGGCGCCAGTTCGGGGCGGCAGCGCAGGCAGGGTCGAAACCCTGCCTGCTCGGCCTGCGCCGCGTGGTCAAAAAAGCGGCAGTTTTCGCGCCGCGGCGTGCGCACGCGGCAGACTGGGCGGCAGTAGATGCCGGTGGAGGTGACCCCGATGAAAAAACGGCCATCGAACCGCGCGTCGTGCGAGCACAGCGCGCGGTAGCGGGCTCCGTCATCGAGGTTCACAGGGCGGTTCATGGGGCACATGGTAAGCCGGTACGGCCGCCCTGACTGGCCATTTCCGGACAAGCTTCTCAGGTGCTCCAGCAAAGTGTTTCCGCAAGCCGTGCCCCCTACAATGCCGGCACTCCAAGCGTTCAGGGAAAAACACCATGCAAGTCGCCGCATCCATCTTCAAGGCCTATGACATTCGCGGCATTGTGCCGAGCACGCTCAACGAAGGCGTGGCCGAAGCCCTGGGCCTGGCCTTTGGCACGGTGGCCATGCGCCAGGGTGAGCGCACCGTGGCGGTGGGGCGTGATGGCCGCCTGAGCGGCCCGAGCATGGCTGCGGCACTCATTCGCGGCCTGGTGGCGGCGGGTGTGGACGTGATCGATGTGGGCCTGGCCACCACGCCCATGCTGTATTTTGCGGCCAACACGCTGTGCAGCAGCGGCATTCAGGTCACGGGCAGCCACAACCCCAAAGACTACAACGGCTTCAAGATGGTGCTGGGTGGGCGTGCTATTTACGGCGACGACATTCAGGCTTTGCGCCGCATCATTGAGGCAGAAAACCACCAACTCGCCGAGGGTGGGCGCGTGCGCCTGGTGAATGTGCTCAAGCCCTACACCGACCGCATTGTGGGTGACGTGAAACTGGCCCGCCCGATGAAGGTGGTGGTGGACTGTGGCAACGGCGTGGCCGGCGCTTCGGCGCCCGCGCTGTTCCGGGCGCTGGGGTGTGAGGTGGTGGAGCTGTTCAGCGAAGTGGACGGCAACTTTCCCAACCACCACCCCGATCCCAGCAAGCCTGAAAACCTGCAAGACGTGATGCGTGTGCTGCGCGAAACCGACGCCGAGCTGGGCCTGGCCTTTGACGGTGACGGCGACCGCCTGGGCATCGTGACCAAAGAAGGCCACAACATTTACCCCGACCGCCAGATGATTTTGTTTGCCCAAGACGTGCTCTCGCGCGTACCCGGCGGCAATATCATTTTTGACGTGAAATGCTCGCAGCGTCTGGCGCCAGCCATTGAGGCAGCAGGCGGCGTGGCCCACATTTACAAGACCGGTCACTCGCTCATCAAGGCGCGCATGAAAGAGCTGGACAGCCCGCTCGGTGGCGAAATGAGCGGCCACATTTTCTTCAAGGAGCGCTGGTACGGCTTTGACGATGGCAGCTACGCTGGTGCGCGTCTGCTGGAAATTGTGAGCCGCAGCCCCGATGCCAATGCGGTGCTGAACGCGCTGCCCACCAGCTTCAGTACACCTGAGCTCAACGTGGCCTGCGCCGAAGGCGAGCCGCATGCGGTGGTGGAGCAACTGGTTGCACTGGCCCGGTTCGACGCGCCCGCCAAGATTTCCACCATCGACGGCGTGCGCGTGGACTGGCCCGACGGTTTTGGTCTGATCCGCGCGTCCAACACCACACCGGTGCTCGTGCTGCGGTTTGAAGGGCACACGCCTGAGGCGCTACACCGCATAGAAACTGCCATGTTCGCTTTACTGAAGCAGGCCAAGCCCGACGCGGTGGTGGGCGCCAGCGCGCACTGAGGCACGTTGGTTTAAGGCGCGTTCGCTGAAGGCAGCAGGGCCAGAAGGTCTGCAATGTGCACAGCGCTTCGCTCCCTGTTGGCGGGTCCATCGGCGCACAGCTGTGGCCCGGTCACCTGGGTGGCAGCCCACACCTCGCGTACGGCTGCCGCGAGCGACTCGGGGCTAGAGGCCAGCACGCTCAAACCCTGAGCATCCAGGTCGGCATAGCTTTCGCTGAAGTTGTGAACCAGAGGCCCATGCAAAACGGTGTTGCCCAGGGTGGTGGCTTCATACGGGTTGTGTCCACCCACGGACACCCACGATCCGCCCACCATGGCCACGCGGCTCAGGCGGTACCACAGCCCCAGCTCGCCCATGGTGTCTGCTACGTAGCATGCGGCTTCTGTGGGCAGCATGGCGCCTTGGCTGCGCAACGGGGTGGCTGGGCCACACAGGTCCGCCACCATCGGGCCGCGACCTGCGTCGCGTGGGACCAATACCAGCAGAGCATCCGGGTATTTGCGGCGCAAAAGGGCGTGCACAGCCAGTGCCAGCTCTTCTTCTCCCGGGTGGCTTGAGGCCAGCACCCACACCACACGGCTTTCCAGCGCGGTGTGCCAGCGTTGCAGCTCGTCGGTGTCGGCCGCAGGTGGGGGGACCATGGCCTTGATGGTGCCTGTGATCTCGACCCGATCTGCCCGTGCTCCAAGTGCTTGCAGATGGCCAGCCGTTTCGGCGTTTTGTGCCCAGATGGCGTTAAAACCAGCGAGCAGCGGTGCATACAGATTGCGTCCCCAGCGCCGTTTGGCGGCTGAAGCGTCGTTCAACCGTGCATTGACTAGCACATGCGGCATACCCCTTTGGGCCGTGGCATCTATCAGGGCCGGCCACAGGTCCATTTCGCACCACAAGGCCAAGTCAGGTTGCCAGTGAGTCAAAAACTTGGCCACATTGCTGGGCGTGTCCACTGGCGCAAACCAGTGAGTAAAGTGGGGTCCCAACCGCTGCCGCGCCAGCGCCTCGCCGGAGGTGCGGGCGGTGGTGGTGATCAGGAAGTGCAGATCTGGGCGTTGCTCATGCAGTCTTTTGAGCAAGCCCGCCAAGGCCAGGGCCTCACCCACGCCGACCGCATGGCCCCACACCAGCGTGCCCTGTGGGCGCGCAGGTGCGTGGCGCATCCAGCGCTGGTCCAGGCTCTTCGGTGTTTCCTTGCCCTGGTGAAGGCGGCGTTTGAGCCAGCAGCGCCAGAGGGGCGAAAGTGCCTCAAACATGGCGCCATAGAAGCGCAAAGCGCGGGGTCGAAACAAGCTCATGGTGTGGAGCGCGCTCGCAGCCAGGTTGAGAACACCGCCATGTGCTTGGCAGCCGATCCGGCATGGGTGGCATTGAAGTGTTGCGTCTTTTGCACCAGCGCCGCATACGCGCTGGGTTCAGCCAGGACCGCTGTGAGCTGCCGAGCCAGATCGTCACCATCTTGCGCATGGTGCAGCACACCGGCCTCCATGGCCTCCAGTGCCGGGTATTCAATGCCCCGCACGCTGGGCCCGGTCCACACCGGCTTGTTGATCGCCAGCGGCTCAATGATGTTGTGGACTGCTTTGTCGCCAAACGATGAACCCACCACCACCACCTGGCTCAACCCCAGGTAAAAATACATTTCGCCAAGGGAGTCGCCCAGCAGCACCTCGGTTTGTGCCCAGTCGGGTGTGTGCTGCCATTGCAGCTTCGCATCCAGCGCCTGGCTGCGTCGCACCACCCGCAGCCCTGCCGCGAGCATCAGCTCGGCCACTGCATCAAAACGCTGCGGGCTTCGCGGCACATACACAAACAACGGGGCGGGGCGCCCCGCTTGTGCCATTGCGCGCTGCATGGCTTGCATGGCGCCAATAAAAATGCCGTCCTCGCCCACAATGGCGCTGGCAAAACACACCACCGGCCGGTCGTGGAGACGATAGGTCAGAAGCGTGTTGCCAGCCGCTTCCAGCTGGCTGGCTGACACGGGCAGATCAAACCGCGTCTCGCCCACGATGGCGACCCGTGGGCAACCCACTTTTTCAAAGCGCTGCGCGTGCAGGTGTGACTTGCACATCACCAGCTCATACGCTTTGAATAACCGGGCCCGAAAGCCTCCCCAGCGCTGATCGCGCTCAAAGCTGGCCCGGGGGTATTGGGCATTGGCCATGGCCAGCGGCACGCCGGCGCGGCGTACCGCTGCAAGCAACACCGGCCAAGTATCAATTTCGGTCATAACCGCGCAGCAGGGCCGCACGCGGGCCAAAAACCGGCGTACCGCCCAACTCAGCTCTAGCGGGGCGTAAGCCAGTTGCAGGCGCCCTTCCTGCATGGCTGCACCAAACAGCTGTTGTGCCGTCAGTCGACCCGCAGGGGTGAGCGTGGTGATGAACACCGAATGGCCTTGTGCCAGCAGCGCGTGCACCCAGGGCGCGGCTCCCCGCATTTCACCCATTGACGCCGAATGGACCCAGACCGGGTTCGTCAAAGCGCAGTGGACTGCGCCAAATCGCTCGTTCCAACCCTGCCGGTACATGGGTTCCTTGGCCCCTCGCCGCCACAGCAACACCCAGACCAAGGGCAGCAGCAGGTGCCACATCAACTCATATGCCCTGATGATCAAGCCCAGCCCCCAGCTGGGAAAAGGCGGTGCGGCAAGGTGAGGTGGTTGGTTCATGGTGCAAAAACGGGCGCCATTTGGTGGCTCAACGCTTCAGTATAGTTAGGCCCATGCTCGTCACACCGCCATCGACACCCTGGACAGCCATCATTCCCCTTCGCGGGGGCTCCAAGGGCCTGCCCGGAAAAAACACCCGTTTGCTGGCTGGCAAGCCGCTCTACCGCCATGCGGTGGATCTTGCCTTGGCAGCAGGTGCCAGCCGCGTGCTCATCAGCACCGACATCATCGAGGTGCTGAACGCCGATCTCCCCAGCGGCGTGACCACATTGCACCGCCCAAACGCATTGTGCGGCGACACCGTCTCGATGGCGCCAGTGCTGTTGCACGCGCTGCAAACCGAAAAAGTGAGCGGGGCGGTGGTGCTGCTGCAAGCCACTTCGCCCCTGCGTGTGATGGACGACGTGCAAGCTGCCTTGCGCAGTCTGTCCAGTGGCGAGTTCGATCTCGTCTTGTCCGTCACAGAAGCTGACCGAGGCGTTTTGAAGTGGGGGCAGATCGAAGACGGCCGCTTTGTCCCCTTGTCGCGCCCCGAACACTGCTTTGCCAACCGCCAGAGCCTACCTGCTGTTTACAAACCCAACGGCGCTGTCTACGCCATGCAGGCCCAGTGGTTTTTGGACAACCAAGGTTTTGTTACCCAGCGCATGGGCAGCATTGTCATGCCGCCCGAGCGCAGCCACGACATCGATAATCTCCCTGACTTCGAGCGTTGCGAAGCGCTCCTCACTGGTCTTCCCGCAGGAACTTCATGATGAAAATCGCTCACCGAGAAATCTCCCTCGCCCAGCCGCCACTGGTTATCGCCGAAATCGGCATCAACCATGGCGGCAGCCTCGATGTGGCCAAGGCCATGGTCAGCGCCGCGCACAAGGCCGGCTGCGAAATGGTCAAGCACCAGACGCACTTTGTCGATGACGAAATGACCGACGAGGCCAAGGGCATTTTCCCGCCCAATGCCGACGTGTCGATCTGGGAGGTGATGGCCCGGTGCGCCCTGTCGAAAGACGATGAAATTGCCCTGAAAAAGCACGCCGAAGCGCTGGGCATGATCTACATCTCCACGCCGTTCTCGCGTGCTGCAGCCGATTTTTTGAACGACATTGGCGTGGCCGGCTTCAAGATCGGCTCGGGCGAATGCAACCACCTGCCGCTCATCCGGCACATTGCCAGCTTCGGCAAGCCCATCATCATGAGCACCGGCATGCAGACCATCGACAGCATGCGCCCGTCGGTCAAAGTGCTCGACGACGCCGGCATTGACTACGCCCTGCTGGAGTGCACCAACCTCTACCCCTCACCGCCTGAAATCGTCAGCCTGCAAGGCATTACCGAGCTGCGAAATGCCTTTCCACGTGCTGTCATCGGCTTTTCAGACCACAGCATTGGCCCCGAAATGGCCCTGTCCGCCGTGGCACTGGGCGCCTGCATCCTGGAGCGCCATTTCACCGACACGCGCTACCGCAAGGGCCCGGACATCATTTGCTCGATGGACCCGGCAGAACTCCGGTTCCTGATCGACCGATCGCGCGAAATCCAGATTGCGCTCAACAACCCCAAGGTGCGCACCGCCCCCGAAGAAGACGTGTACCGCTTTGCCCGCGGCTCGGTGGTGGCCGACAAAGACCTTGCGGCCGGCCACCTGGTGACCGCCGCCGATATCTGGGCACGCCGCCCGGGCTCGGGTGAAATCTCCGTGCAGCACTTCGACCGCCTCATCGGCTCGCGCCTCACGCGCGCCGTCAAGCGCAACCAGCAACTGCTGTGGAGCGACCTCGATGGTGTTCAGCCCGCGTAAACCATGAGCAAAAGACTCCTCTTCGTGACGGGAACGCGTGCCGACTACGGCAAGCTCGAACCGCTGGCTCACGCAGCCCAGCAGGCCGGTTTCGCCATCAGCTTCTTCATCACCGGCATGCACATGATGCGTCGCTACGGCGAAACGCGGCTGGAGGTGAAACGCTTCCCCGGCGCCGACTTCTTCGAGTTCGTCAACCAGCGCGAAGGCGATGCGCAAGACTTCATCCTGTCCAAAACCATCCTCGGTTTCTCTGATTTCGTGCACGAACACCGGCCCGACCTGGTGGTCATCCATGGCGACCGCGTCGAGGCGCTGGCCGCATCCATCGTCTGCGCCATGAAATACATCCCATCGGCCCACATCGAGGGCGGTGAGGTGTCGGGCACTATTGACGAAAGCATCCGCCACTGCAACACCAAACTCTGCGCCACCCACTTCGTCAGTTCTGAAGCCGCCCGCGCCCGTGTGATGGCGCTGGGCGAGTCGCCAGACAGCGTCTACAACATTGGCTCGCCCGAGTTGGACACGCATGCCCGCCCATCGGGCGTGAGCATCGAAGAAGTCAAGAAACGCTACGACATACCCTTTGACGACTACGGCATCGTCATCTTCCATCCCGTCACGTCTGAAGCCGACACCATCGGCGCCCAGGCGCAGGCACTGTTTGACCGGCTGGTGGCCAGTGGCAAACACTTCGTTGTCATATTGCCCAACAACGACCCAGGCACCGAAGACATCTTTGCCGTGCTGGACCGCTTGCCCAAGGAGCGCTTCCGACTCATCCCGTCGATGCGTTTCAACTACTTTTCAGAACTGATGAAAAACGCGGCAGTGATGGTGGGCAACAGCAGTGCCGGGGTGAGGGAAGCCCCGTTTCTGGGGGTGCCGAGTCTGGATGTGGGGACTAGGCAGACGAATCGTGCGTCGGCGCCCTCCATCCAGGCGTGCTCGGCCTTCATAACCGAAGTCGTCGACCGCTTCTTGTTGGAGCGATGGGGACAACGCATGCCCATGGACGTCTCGTTCGGGGCTGGGGACGCGGCAGCACGCTTCGCCGAGATCCTGCTGAACGCTGACTACTGGAACCGCCCAGCGCAGAAGGTGTTCGCGGTCTAAGCTGCAGCTTGACCTTGGCTAGTGAGTGATGCGCCTCCGTAACTGCGACGACTTTTCACACTTGCGATGAACCAGACGGATTATTTGGGGCTATGGCCCGAGGCAGCGCTTCATACCATGGACGCATGTCCCGTCTGCGGTTCGGCCTACTGCGCGCTTCTGCACGAAGGCGTCAGGGACTGGAGCTTTTTCACCGCACCCGGGTCTTGGACCTACTGGCGCTGCCACGACTGTGAAAGTGTGTACCTTAACCCACTGCCCAGGCAGGAAGCGATCGGGCGGGCTTACGCGACTTACTACACCCACGTGGGTGTGACCAGTGGCCTGGGCTGGCGGCGTTTGAAAACCCGGTGGAAGAACGAGCGACTTTCTGCACGCTTAGCGCGAAACATCGGACCGCGACTGCAGCTTCCGGATTTTCTGGGGTCGTTCGTAGCTCGCAAAGCCAAGCGCATGGGCTTGCCGTTCGGGTGGCAAGAGCTTGCAGATATCAAACCTGGTGAACTTATGGATGTTGGCTGTGGCGCTGGAGTCACATTGGCACTGGCGCGCCAGTTGGGTTGGTCGGCCCACGGCCTGGAAATGGATCCGGCTGCGGTTCAGGTCGCGCGAGACGATGGACTCGATGTCCAACAAGGTGGCTTTGAGCGTCTTGGCGAATTCAATGCTGCCTTTGACGCACTCGTCTGCTCTCACGTGATTGAGCATGTGTTCGACCCGGTTGAGATGATCCGTCTCATGTACGCGGCCTTGCGCCCAGGCGGGATTCTGCTGCTGGCAACACCGAATGCTGTCAGCGACGTTCACCAGCATTTCGGGAGATACTGGCGTGGACTAGAAGCTCCTCGCCACTTGGTCCTTTTCACAGAGACCACTCTCACAGCCTTGCTAACGACTGCTGGATTTCAGGTGGAATCCCGTTCAGACGGTGTCTTGGAAACAGCTCGGGATTCTGCGCGCATCGCCCGACAAGGACGCCGAGTCGATGCAGCCGACCGTGAACAGGCCAGGCGCTTGGAGCATGAGCTTATCCGCACGCCGCACGGCCAGGACTTCATCAAGCTCGTGGCCCGCAAGCGCTAGTACAACATCCCGTAAATTGCTTTCATTAAGATGGGATTTCAAGTAGTCTCGGGTGCATGAATAGAGGACGACAAGCGCAGGCAATCAAGCTGTCGCGAGAAGATCGCAAGACCCTTGAACTATTGACCCGTCGAGGCACAGCCGAGCAGCGCCAAGTGATTCGAGCGCAAATCGCACTGATGTGCCACGCGGGGGCGTCGACGACGGCGATCGCAGAGGCAGTGGGCGTTTCCGTGCAGACGGTCTCTCATTGGCGCTCTCGATTGGCCCGGCAAGGACTCAAGGGCTTGGACGAGGTGGCACGACCCGGGCGACCCCGGCGAATTGGCGCCTCGCAGCGACTGGAATTGCTGTCCCTTGCGTGCGAGCCAGCCGAGGCGCAGGGACGCGCTACGCCGACGCTGGACGAATTGGTTGGGCGTGCTGTCGAGCGTGGCGTGGTCACGCAGATCAGCCGCAGCCACCTGCAACGCATCCTGCAGGCGGGCGACTTGCGACCGCACCGTGTGCGGCAGTGGCTGCACAGCCCAGATCCGCAGTTTCGCCAAAAGGTCAATGCAATCTGTGCGCTGTACCGTCGGGCACCCAAGGGATCGGTCGTGCTGTCGGTCGATGAGAAGACCGGGATCCAGGCCATCGAGCGCAAGCACACGGACCGCGCACCCGCTCCAGGGCGTGCGCGTCGGCGCGAGTTCGAGTACATCCGCCACGGCACCCAGTCCCTGATCGCTGCCCTGGACGTGCACTCCGGGCGCGTGATGGGCAGCTGTACGGATCGGCGCACCCAAGCCGACCTCGTAGCCTTCATGGAACAGGTCGCGCTTGCTCACCCGAAGGGACGCGTTCATATCGTGTGGGACAACCTGAACACCCACCGCGCCCAGGCTGTGTGGGGCGATTTCAACGCCCGGCACGATCACCGGTTTGTCTTTCATTTCACGCCGCTGCATGCGAGCTGGGTCAATCAGATCGAGCTGCTGTTCGGCATCTACTCGCGCCGTGTCCTGCGCCACGCCAGTCACTCGTCCATCGAGCAATTGCGCGAGCGTACCGACGCCTTCATGGAGCAGCGCAACCAGGCGCCCCAACCGTTCAAATGGACCTTCGCCGGCTTTGAGCTACAAACTGGCGAACCCCTGAGGTTCAAACACCATGCCAACGTTCGAAGTACAAAGAAAGGCCGCTGAGCTGCAGCGCCAGATCGCTACGCTCACCGGTCACCAGCGGGCTCACGTCAAGCCGTACGGCAAGCATCTGCTGATCCAGATGCACAGCAATGGCGGTGTCGACGCCGACGACAGCGTTGACACCATCGCACGCATCACCGAACTCGCGCGCAACTCCTACTCAGCCTCATTCCGCAGCCACACCGGCCGATGGGAGCCCTTGCCCGGTATCGGTGACCTCGCCACGGTTGCCAACTTGGTCGTCTCATTGCTCGGACCGTACTTCGAGCCTATTACATAAACCTATTTAAGGGATGCTGTACTAGTTGAGGGGCCTGGCTGCAGTGCCCAAAGGAGTACGCACTGTGGCAACCAACAGCGCCAGCGTCGTGAAGAAGAAATAACTCTGCCCGCGAAACCAGAGTGGCACATTGAACAGGCTATCGACCGCCAGTATGGACACAAAGACCAACAGCAAGGTTCTTTCCGGGCTGACCGACTTGAGAGCAGTCACGAAGACCCTCCATACGAGCCACAGAAATGCTGCTAGCCCGAGCAAGCCATATTCCATGCTGAAGAAAAGGTATTGGTTGTGTGGATGCTCGCAAACCCAGGTGCAGTGCCCGAAGTGTTGTGCAGCCAGTTCCCGGTAGGTGCCGGCTCCGGTTCCCGTCAAAGGGTGTTCCACTGACTGACCCAATGCGAAGCGCCACATGTCGATGCGCGCACCCAAAGAGGTCAGTTCAAAGGGCTTGTAATTGACCACTTCCGAATAGGCCAATACCAACCGATCACGCATCAGGGGGCTGGCAACGATCAGCAGGGTGCTGAGCAGCATTGCAGCGCCAGCCACCCAGACCAGTCGGTCGCGGGGGATGTGCATGACCAGCAGGACAGCAACTGCAACGGCCAGTGCCACTAGCCCCGAGCGAGCCTGTACCAGGAAGACCATGCTGATCAGTGCCAGTAGCGCAAGTGTGATCCATGTCCACCGTGGTTTTTGCGTCCGGCATTCGATTGCCCTATGCACGCAGACCGCGACAAATATGGCGGTCATCAAGCTCTGAGACACGTGTTCGATGAAGACGCTGTGATCCTGCCCCAGCCCCTGGTTGCGCGTTCGGGACCACGGCAAATCGAACACGACATTGCCGTAGGTCGATAGCACCACCAACAGCATGGCCGCCAAGAAACCCAACCATGCACGTTGGCGCCAACGCTCATCGCTCAAGGTCGTGACCAGCATCAGCACCAAGGGGAGTTTGCTATAGACCTTCAGTGTGTGCTGCACGGCTTCCCAGGGTGCAGGGCTGAACAGGGACCACACAAGTACGACAGCAGACAGCACGAGTACCGGTGCCGTGATGGGGTTGTCCTGCAACAGTTGCCATTTGGCGCGATGGTTGCCCTCGGCCAGCCAAGACAACGTGAAGACCAAGCCTGCAACTATGAAAAGGGAGCGCGAGACTGGTGCAGCAAAAACGAGTGCTACGGCACTCCACCCACAGACCGCATGAAAAAAACTTGTGCTAAGAGATGTGCTGTGCTTGATATGGGATGTCATCAGGAAAAGGCTCGCTCTTGCTGCCCCAGCACCTTGTCGATTTCGTCGAGGATGGTCGGATGCGCTGCGGGGAGCGCATGTTGAGCCATCCGCTGGCGGATGGTCCGCAATGCAGCCAAGTTGTTTTTGTCGCGCGCCTTCTTCAGATAAGGAACTTTGAAGGTGGTCAATGAGGTGATAGGTGCGGTCGCCAGAATGTTTTGCTTTTCGGTCGCGGCCATAGCTAGCCCCATTGCCTTGGAGCGCCACACTGGCGTGTCACTGAAGCTTTCGGCAGCTTCCTTAATACCGACCGTGATGGTGTCGTCGATGCTCACCAGATCACACAGGAACTTCAGCAAGCTTTCATTCGGCAATGCCTGGATGTGTTCATCAAGCGCACTGCGGGTATAGATCGCTTGGCAGGTCAGACCCGCGTCGATCATGGCATGTGAGAAACCACGCTCACCGCGGCGGATGGTCTTGTACTTGTTGCTGGTGATGCGGTAGGTTTCCCAGAAATGTTTGAAGGCCGTGTGTTTCCAGGCTGCCCGTTTGATCATGAGGAAGAACGAACCAAAGAAGGGCCGCTTTTTTTCGGGGATCCCATCAGTCTGACGCAGCGGGTCCAGTTGCAGCGCACCGACCACGTCGGCGGGCACGGCTTCCATCTGTTTGATCAAGATCTCTTCGTCCGACAGCGGAAACCAAATGCTGTCGTTGAGGATGATCAGCACCTCCGGATCGATGTCCCATTGCTGCAAGAGCCAGATGCCGTCCCGGTAGCCACCAAAGTCATAGCCAAAATTGGGACGTTCGGTCATTCGCCATGTCCAAGGTGCCAAAAGCAACCTGTCTTTAGAAGAAAGAGGGGCGTTGCTGACAATCAGTGGTGCGTAGCCCCTGTTAACCAGATGTTCACATGTCCAACGGGTGGAATCCGAAATCCCGGTGGGCTGGTAAACCAGCAACAAGGCGATTTTTTTGCGCTCTGCAATCTCACCAGACTGAGTTTTGAGTACTGTTGCGCGTGACGCATCGTGCTTCCGGCGCTGTTTGGGCTCCAGAAAAAATTCTGGTATCCCTTGCAATTGCTGCCCAATTCGGTCGATTTCTCTGCGCAGCTTCCAAATCAACAGACCCATAGGTCCAATCCCTTAACGCGCCAGCAGCGCGTTGATGGGCTGCAGATCTTGCGCCGCCAGTTGCCCGCTGGCTTGTTTCAGGCGCAGGCCGCCCAGCAGCACGTTGTAGCGTGCCACGGCCAAGTCTCGTTTGGTCTGGAACAACTGGCTTTGGGCGTTGAGGACGTCGATGTTGATGCGCACACCCACCTGATAACCCAATTTGTTCGCGTCGAGAGCGCTCTGGCTGGACGCTTCGGCGGCTTCCAGCGCTTTGACCTGGCCTTGGCCCGAGAGCACGCCGAAGTAGGCGGCGCGGGTGGCCTGGCTCACGCCGCGTTGGGCGGCTTCCAGGTCGGTGCGGGCTTTGTCTTCCAGCGCCAGGGTTTCTTTGACGCGGTTTTGCACGGCGCCGCCGGTGTAGAGCGGCATGTTGAACTGCACGCCCACGCTGGCCGTGTTGGTGCGCACGTAGCCCAGCGCTGGATTCGTGTTGGATGGCGCCCGCGCAATCTGGTACTGCCCCACCAGGTCCAGCGTGGGCAGGTGGCCTGCTTCGGCTTTGCGGGTTTCGAGCTGGGCAATTTCAAAGCCCTTGGTGGCCTGCAACACCGCCGGGTGGCTGGTTTCGGCTTGGTTGACCCAGGCCTGTGGGTCAGCCGGAGACAGCTCGGGCAAGGCCACGGGTGCCGCCAGGGGTTTGGGCGTCACGCCAGCTTTGCCCACCAGTTGATCAAGCGCCAGCTTTTTGACGCGCAGGTCGTTTTCGGCGGCAATTTCTTGCGCCAGCACCAAGTCAAACCGGGCTTGCGCTTCGCGCGAGTCGGTCACTGTGGTAGTGCCCACCTCAAAGTTGCGTTTGGCGGCTGCCAACTGCTCAGAGACAGCCGATTTCTGGGCCTTGACGAAGGTGAGCGTGTCTTCGGCGGCGAGCACGTCGAAATAGGCCTGCGTGGTGCGCACGATCAGGTCTTGTTCGGCGGTTTCGAGTTGGGCCTTGGCAATGTCGATGCTCAGTTGCGCCTGGTCGTTGGTCAGTTTGTTGGTGGGGCGGTAGAGCGGCTGGCTGGCTGAGAGCGCCACGTTTTGGCTGTTGCTGCTTCCGTCTGGCGTTGTGCCAGAGTTGTCGCGGCGGGCCCAGTTGGCGGCGGCGGCCAGCCCCGCTTGCGGCAGCAAACCGGCGCGTGCTTGCGCGGCTTTGGCCTGGCTGGCGTCAAACTGGGAGCGGGCGGACAGGTAGGTGGCGTCAAATCCCCGTGCCGCCTCATACAGCTCCACCAGGCTCTGGGCCTGCGCGCCGGTGGCCCCACCCAGCGCCAGCAGGGCGCCGATGGCCAAGCGGCTCAGCGCCAGCGGGCGCTTCGGTTGGGACGGGCTGATGGAATAGGCGTTCATGGGGGTTTCCTTTGAGGCAGAGCGGTGGGGCAACAAGGCGCAGGTGCGCTCAGTAGACCGGAACCGTGGGGTCGAGTTCGTGTGACCAGGCGTTGATGCCGCCATGGATGTTGACGACTTCGGTGAAACCGTTGTTCATCAGGAAATGCACCACCTGCGCGCTGCGGGCGCCGTGGTGGCACAGGCAGGCAATGGGCTGGCTGCGGTCCAGCTCCAGGTAGCGGGCGGGCACGCTGCGCATGGGCATGTGAAGCAACTGGAAACCGTTGGGTTTGACCGATGCGGTTTGCAGTTCCCAGGGCTCGCGAACGTCCAGCACGATGGGCTGGGCGCCCGCCGGCGTTTGGGCCTCGGCAGCTTTGAGCCAGTCCTGGAGTTGGGCGGGGTGTATCGAGATCATGGCGGTGGTCTCAGAACTGGAAGCGCGATGGCTCGGGGAAGTTGTGCAGGCGCGGCGCCACGGTGTCCCAGGGCTGGGCGGTCTGGAACGAGGCATCGCCCACGCGGGTGACCACGGTGGCACGCATCATGGGCTCTTGGCCCACGATGGCCACCAGCCGGCCACCGGGAGCAAGCAGAGCGAGCAAAGCTGGCGGGATTTCGGCCACCGAGCCGCTCAGCACAATGGCGTCAAATGGGCCTTCGGCGGTGCAGGCAGCAAACTGGTTGGCGGCTGCGTCGGCGGTGCGCACATCGGCGTTGGTGATGCCGGCTTTTTGCAGGTTTTCGCGGGCGCTGCGGGCCAGGTTGGGGTCTATTTCAACCGACACCACACGCTGCGCCAGGCTGGCCAGCAGCGCGGCCAGGTAGCCGCTGCCGGTGCCCACTTCCAGCACCTTGTCGGTGGGCTTGAGCTGCAGGTCTTGCAGCATGCGGGCTTCCACCTTGGGCGCCAGCAGGCACTGGCCTTCCACGGCCGGGTGGGTCAGGGGCAGTTCCATGTCGGCAAAGGCCAGCGCCTGGTGGGCGGCGGGCACAAAGGCTTCGCGGTGCACGCGGCTCAGCAGCGCCAGCACGTTGGCGTCCAGCACTTCCCAGGGGCGGATCTGCTGTTCGATCATGTTGAACCGTGCCTGGTCAAGGCTCATGGGGGCGGTCTGAGTGGTCATGTTTGATACTCCGGTGGGTATATTAGCCGATGTTGGTCCATTTTACTGAGCGCTGGCCGGTGGAACCCTGACGTCGGCATGGGGCGGGTTCCCCTTAGCGCCGAAAAGGCGTCGAAACCATTGGGCCAGGTCGTCCATGTAGCAGTACACCACGGGCACCACCACCAGCGTGAGCAGCGACGAGGTGATGACCCCGCCAATGACCGCCTGGCCCATGGGCGCGCGCTGCTCAGAGCCTTCGGTGAGCGCAAACGCCAGTGGCACCATGCCAAACACCATGGCCAGTGTGGTCATGAGAATGGGGCGCAGCCGCACCCGGGCCGCCAGCAGCAGCGCGCTTTCGCGGTCCAGCGGGGCGCCGCCGTCGATGCCGTGGCGGGCGCGGATGGCGAAGTCCACCAGCAAAATGGCGTTTTTCGTGACCAGGCCCATCAGCAACACAATGCCGATGACCGAGAACATGCTCATGGTGGAGCCAAACATGAGCAGCGTCACCACCACACCAATGAGCGTGAGCGGCAGCGAGGTCATGAGCGCCAGTGGCTGCAAGAAACTCTGGAACTGGCTGGCCAGGATCATGTAGATGAAAATGATGGCCAGCGCCAGGGCAGACAGGGCGTAGCCAAACGATTCCTGCATGTTTTTGGTGGAGCCGCCGAACTCGTAGCGGTAGCCGGGCGGGAAGGACGAGGTGTCGAGCACCCGGCGGATGTCGGCCGACACATCGCCTGCCGAGCGGCCGTACACGTTGGCGTTGATGGCCACTTCGCGGTTCAGGTTGCGGCGGTTGATCTGGTTCGGCCCGGTTGATTCGACCACCTGCGCCACCTGCCCCAGGCGCACCACGCGCGCCGTGCCGTCGGCGGCGGTGCCCACCACAAATGGCAGTTGTTCCAGGTCGCTGGTGCGCTGACGCAGCTCGGGCGCCAGGCGCACGTTCACGTCGTAGCTCTCGCCGTCCACCGCGCGCCAGTTGCCCACGGTTTGCCCGGCCACCAGGGTGCGCAGGCTGTTGGCCACGGCCGCAGCGTTCAGCCCGGCGTCGGAAGCGAGTTCGCGCCGCATCACCACATCCACGGTGGGCTTGTCGGGTTTCACGCTGGCGTCCAGGTCGACCAGGCCCACGATGGGGCGGATACGTTCCATCACCTGCTCCGTCAGGCGTTCCAGCTCTGCCAGGTCGTCGCCCTGCAGCGAAAATTCCACCTGTTTGTTGCCGCCCACCGCGTCCAGCAGGCCGGCGTGGGTCACGGTGATGCCGGGCACGCTGCGCAGGCGCTCGCGCAGTTTGGCCGACAGGGCGTCGGCGCTGAGCGTGCGGTCTTTGCGGTCCACCAGGCGCACGTACACGCTGGCGTACATGGTGCCCACCGCATTGCCGGTGTTCAGGGTGGCCAGGGTGTATTTCACTTCAGGGAATTCGCGCAGCACCGTTTCCACCTGCCGGGTTTTGGCTTCGGTGGCGGCCAGCGAGGAACCCACCGGGGTATGAAAGCTCAGCGAGGTTTCAGAAAAATCGGCCTTGGGCACAAACTCGGTGCCCAGCAGCGGCACCATGAAAATGCTGCCCACAAACGTGGCCACCGCCAGGCCCAGCGTGGCCAGCTTGTGTTTGAGCGACCAGCGCAGCGCGCCCTGGTACGACTCGGTCATGCTGTCTTGCAGGCGGTCGAACCAGGCGGTGACGCGGCCAATGGTCTTGTCGTAGAGCGTGCGGGGTGTGCCGTGTTTTCCGTGTTTTTCAATCTCCGGGTCGTGCCACACGCTGGAGAGCATGGGGTCGAGCGTGAAGCTGACAAACATGGAAATCAGCACCGCGGCCACCATGGTGATGCCGAATTCGTGGAAAAACTTGCCGATGATGCCGCCCATGAACCCGATGGGAAGAAACACCGCCACGATGGACAGTGTGGTGGCCAGCACCGCCAGGCCAATCTCTTGCGTGCCGTCCATGGCGGCATTGAAAGGCGTTTTGCCCATCTGCACATGGCGCACGATGTTTTCGCGCACCACGATGGCGTCGTCAATGAGCAGACCCACCGAGAGCGTGAGCGCCATCAGCGTGATCATGTTGATGGTGAATCCGAACAGGTTCATGAAAAAGAAGGTGCCGATGAGCGCAATGGGCAACGTGAGCCCGGTGATGACGGTGGAGCGCCACGAGTTCAGGAACAGAAACACGATCAGTACGGTGAGCAGCGCGCCTTCAATGAGCGTGCGGCGCACGTTATCCACCGACACGCGAATGGGCCGCGACCCGTCGGTGATCTGCTCCAGCCGCATGCCGGGCGGCACTTCGGCTTTGAGCGCCTCCACGGCCGCCTTCAGCCCATCCGTCACCGCAATGGTGTTTTCGTCTTGCGCCTTTTGCACCTGCAGCAGCAGCGTGCGCTGGCCGTTGTACAGCGCCAGGCTTTCCACTTCGTCGGTGCTGTCGCTCACCCGCGCCACTTGCGACAAATACACCGGCGAGCCACCGCGCCGGGCCACGATGATGGATTCAAAGTCTTTCGGGTTTTTCAGGCGCGCCAGCACCTGCACCACCCGTTCGCGCTCGGCACTTTTGAGCGTGCCTACCGGCAGGTCCTGGTTTTCGTTGCGCACGGCGGTGGTGATCTGCTCGGCGGTGATGCCCAGCGCTTCCATGGCCTTGGTGTCCAGGTCGATGTTGACCGCGCGCTGGGTACCACCCACCAGCGTCACCGAGCCCACACCGCGCACGTTTTCCAGCCGCTTTTTCAGGGTTTGTTCGGCCCAGGTGGTCACGGCTACGGCAGAGGGCGCTTGGCCATTCACCGCTTCGGGTATCACCGCCAGCGACCAGATGGAGCGCGCCGCCGGGTCAAAGCGCAGCACGCGCGGCTCTTTCACCTCGGTGCGCAGCGTGGGCCGCAGAATCGCGATTTTTTCGCGCACGTCTTCGGCCGCTTTGCGGCCATCCACCGTGAGCTGAAATTCAACGATGACGACCGACTGGCCCTCGTAGCTGCGCGAACTCAGCGCGTTCACGCCCGCCACGGCGTTCACCGCTTCTTCCACCTTTTTGGTCAGCTCCGACTCGACGATCTCGGGCGATGCACCCGGGTATTCGGTAGTGACCACCACCACCGGAAAGTCGATGTTGGGGAACTGGTCGATCTGCAGCCGCTGGAATGAAAACAGGCCCAGCACCACAAAAGCCACCATCACCATCGTGGCAAACACCGGGTTGCGCAACGAAATTTGGGTGAACCACATGGTGCGGTGCTCAGTGGGTGGTGGTCAGGGCGGCGGGGCTGCTGGCGCTGGGTGCGCTGCTGGTCTCGGTAGCGGCTTGCAGGCGCACGGCAGTGCCCTCGCGGATCAGCCCCGCTTGCGCCCGCAGCAGCTGGGTGCCCGCGGGCAGGCCGTCCAGCGCCACCATGGGTTCGCCGTTCAGCAGACCGCGCGCGCCGGGTGTGACCGGCCGGTGTTGGATGCGGCCGTCCCGCAGCACCTGCACATAAGGTAACGGTTGGTCGTTGCGCACGGCAGACAGCGGCACCGCCAGCGCGTTCACCTGCCCGGTCACGATGTAACCCTGGGCAAACAGCCCCTGGCGCATGCCCGCACCCGCCGAAACACGCAAATACACCAGCACGCTGCGGCTGCCCGCCTGCACACTGGGGTTGATGCGCGCCACCGTGGCCTGCACTGGCTGCGCCAGGCCTTCTACCGTCAGGCTCACCTGCAGGCCTGGCAGCACCGCCACCGCGTCGGCCGGGGCCAGGGCGGCTTCCAGCTCAAAGCCCGACAGGTCGACCACCTCCAGAATGCGCGCGTCCAGCCCCACCCGCTCGCCGTTTTGCACCAGCCGGGCCGATACCTGGCCGTTCAGCGGTGATCGCAGCGTGGTGTCTGCCAGCGCTTTGCGGGCGATGTCGCGCGTCGCCAGCGCCGCCTGGTGGTTGGCTTCGGCAGCGGCCAGGTTGGCGGTGGTGGTTTCCAGCGCGGTGGCCGAAATGAAGCCCTGGCGCACCAGCGCCTGGTTGTTGTCCAGTGCGCGCCGGGCAATGCTCACCTGCGCCTGGGCTGCTTCGGCTTGCTGGCTGGCCTGGCGCAGCCGGGCTTGCGCTTCGGTGCTGTCAATGCGCGCTACCACCTCGCCTGCGCGCACGGTGTCACCCTCGCGCTTTTGCAGGCCTTGCACCTCGCCGGCCACGCGGGCCTTGATGGCCGCGGTTTGCAAGGCCTTGAGCGAGCCGGAAATGCCCACGGTTTGCGCCAGGGTCAGCGGTTGCACCACCACCACGTCTTGGGCTGTTAGCTCATACACGGGGGCTTGCTGCAAGGCTTCGGCGGCCTGGTTGGCGGCGTCGCGCTGTGCGGCGCGTTTGTTCAGCGCACGCGCCAGGCCCAGCGCAATCGCCAGCACCAGCAGCGCCAGCAACAACCATTGGATCCAGGGGCGGCGTGGGGTGTTCATGGATGTGAAGAAAGGGGGTGTGGGTTGCCAGCGCGCGGGCGCTCAGGCGGTGGGCGCAAGCATGCCGCCCAGCAGCAGGCTCACCTGGCTGTCGATAAAGCTCACGGGGTCAATCTGTTCTGAAGCTGGACAGCACGGCGCCATCGAGTGCTTCCACATCAGCAAAAAGATCATGGGTGCGATGAGGCTGTACACCGCGTATTCCAGGTGCATCGGGCGAAACTCGCCGCTGTCCATGCCGCGTTGCAGCACCCGGCGCAGCAGGTCGTGGCCGGGGCCAATCACTTCTTGCTGGTAAAAGGCCGCAATCTCGGGAAACATGCCCGCTTCGCTCATCACCAGCTTGGTGATGCCCGAGGCGGCTGTCATGCCAATGCGCTCCCACCAGCTGTGCATGCAGTAGCGCACCAGCTCGGCGTTGCTGCCATCAAAACGGTCCAGCTCTTCGTTCCACTCGGTGAAGCGCCCGGCAATGGTTTCACGCACCACCGCCTTGAACAGTTCTTCTTTGCTGGGAAAGTACAAAAACAGCGTGCCTTTGGACACACCGGCCCGCGCCGCCACCTCTTCTACCCGGGTGGCTGCAAAGCCTTTTTCAACGAACAAGGCCAGCGCGGCGTCCACCAGTTCACCGGGGCGCGCTTCCTTGCGCCGCGCACGGCGCTGCGGCGGCTCGGCGTCCAGCGGTGCGTTGGTGGTGTGTTTGTCGGTTGTCACGCGTCGGTATATTAATGACCAGTCGGTTATTAATATACCTTATGGCGCTCACCCCAGCTTGATGCCCACGTGCCCAATGCGCTTGCCCTTCATGTCGCGCACGCTGATCTCGGCCGTGCCCAGGTGCACGCTGTCACCCGGCACGGGCGGGCGGTTCAGCTCAGCCTGCAGCCAGTCGCCCACGGCCTGGGTGGGCTCGCCCGGAACCGGCAAACCATAAAACGCGCACAGGTTGTCCATCGGCGTGCTGGCATCCAGCACAAAGTCACCCAGCACCAGGCGCGCGTGTTCGGTATCGTCCGGGTCGGGTATCGTCACGCCGGTGCGCTTGGCGCTCCATGCAATGGTGGAGCCCTGCAGCAGCAGCGACGTGAGCACCACCACAAACGCCACGTTAAAGAAGGTCTGTGCCCCAGGTACGCCCGCCATCACCGGGAACACGGCCAGCACAATCGGCACCGCGCCACGCAGGCCCACCCAAGAAATAAAGGTAATCTCGCGCGGACTGAAGCGCAGTGGCGCCAGGCACAGCCACACCGAAATGGGGCGGGCCACAAACATCAGCACCAGCGAAACCCCCAGCGCTGGCCACAGGGTGCGCAGCAAGTCGGTGGGCGTGACCAGCAGCCCCAGCAGCAAGAACATGCCGGCCTGCGAGAGCCAGGCGTAGCCGTCCATGGCCGACAGCGAAGGACGCACTTGGCGCCGGGCCCGGTTGCCCACCACCACGCCCATGATGTACACCGCCAAAAACCCGGAGCCGCCAAACCAGGTGGTGAACGCAAACACCGCCAAGCCGCCCGACACCACCAGCAGCGCACGAACACCGCCGCCGCCGTCGGCCCCGCGGCCCAAGCGCTTGAGCAGCTCGGCCAGCCCCCAGCCGCAACCCAGCCCCAGCAAGGTGCCCCAGCCAAACTGCTGCAGCAGCGACAGCATCACGTCCCCCGCGCTCATGGCCTCGGCGGTGCCCCCGGCCACGGCCAGCGCAATGGCAATAAACGTCAGCGTCAGGTAAACCGCCATCGGGTCGTTCATACCCGACTCGATTTCCAGCGTGGCCGCCACCCGCTCGTTCAGGTGCACACCAGAAGACTTCAGCAGCGAAAACACCGCCGCAGCGTCGGTCGAGCCCACGATGGCGCCCACCAGCAAGGCCAGCGGCCAAGACAAGTCCAGCAGCCAGTGCGCCGCCGCCCCGGTGATGGCGGTGCACACCACCACCCCCACCGTGGCCAACAGCAGCGAAGGCCTCAAACCGGTGCGAAACGTGCTCATGTTGGTGCGCAGGCCACCGTCCAGCAAGATCACCGCCAGTGCCACGTTGCCCACCCAGAAGCTCAGACGGAAGTCGTTGAACACCAAACCGCCGGGGCCGTCCACGCCCGCCAGCGTGCCCACCACCAGAAACACCAGCAGAAAAGAAAACCCGATGCGCGCTGAAAACACCCCCGCCAGCACGCTGATGAAGACCAGCGCGGCCGCCGCCAGCAAAGGCAGGGTGAGGAAATCGAGAGAAAGATTCATTCCCGTAAGCTAACAGAATGTGCGCTAGCGAACCGGCCCAGACCTGCAAACACAATACGTTTTTCGGGTGCTCGCCTGCCCGAGCGAAACCCGCAACCCGTGGGCTGAATGAACACGACACGCACGCCCTATGGACAACCTGGATCTGCTGATCGATCTGCACCAACCCAACCACCGCCAGGGGCCGGGGGACGATGCACACACTGCGCTGGCGCTGCGCTTGACCGGCCTCGACCCGGATGCGCCTGCCGCCGTGGCCGACATCGGTTGCGGCACCGGTGCGTCCACGCTGGCGCTGGCCCGGCTGCTGCCTCGGGCGCACATCACCGCGGTGGACCTTCTTGCGCCCTTTCTGGCCACGCTGCAGCAGCGCATCGCCGCCACCGGCTTGGCCCGCTGCGTGGCGCCGCTCGAAGCGTCCATGAGCGAACTGCCTTTTGCCGACGCGCAGTTCGACCTGCTCTGGTCCGAGGGCGCCATCTACAACATGGGGTTTGAAAACGGCGTGAAAAGCTGGCGGCGGCTCCTCAAGCCCGGTGGCGTGCTCGTGGCCTCCGAACTCACCTGGACCACCGACGCTCGATCGCCCGAGCTGCAAGTGCACTGGGAACGCGAATACCCCGAGGTCGACACGGCCTCAGCAAAAATGCGTGTGCTGGAGCGATACGGCTACTCGCCGCTGGGCTACTTCGTGCTGCCCGAGTCTTGCTGGATGGAAAACTATTACCGACCGCTGCAGGCCAGTTTCGGCGACTTTTTGCGGCGCCACGGCCACAGCGCAGCCGCGCTGGACGTGGTGGCAGAGCAAGAGCATGAGATCGCCCTGTACCAAGTGCACAAGGCGTTTTTCGGCTACGGGGTGTACGTGGCGAAGCGGGTGGATTGAACCCCTGGTGGGTTGCGCCCTGGCGGCCCCAACGGGCTGACAGTCAGTTCACCGCGGCAACGCAACGAAACCCGATGTACACCGCGTAAAAGTCCGCCGCTTTCCAGGCGTTCACGTCCTTGCCCATTTGCCCTAGGAGTCTGCGCGGCAGAACGTTTCGCGTACTGATTTGAGGACCGCTGCGCGGTGCCTCGGGCGATTTGATCGCTTCCGTTGTTTGGCGTGGTCCTTACGGCGGCCTTGGTCAGGTCTGAACGCCCCGTTTCGCGCCCCGAGATGCCCCGTTTTCCCTCAAATGCCGCGCAAACTGCACATCCGTCTCAAGTTCAGCGCCAGACACACGAGCTTGAACTCGGCCTTGACCTTGTCCAGTCCGCGCAGGCTGAACTGTCTGAACCCCAGCACGCTCTTGATCCAGCCGTTGGGCGCCTCCACGATCCACTTCCTCTTGCGGTAGGCCGCCTTGCCCTCGGGTGTCTTCAACTTGGCATCCATCGCCGCGCTGCGCGGGTACTTCCGGGCGTCAATCTCCAGCGCCTGCTTGCCCTCGCGCCCCAGCGCCACGATCAACTCGCTCGGACTGTCCTTGATCTGCTCGAACACCGACTCCGAGCGGAACCCCGCATCAGCCAGCACCTGCCTGGCGTCTTCGCACAGGTTGGCTTTCACCGCCGCCAGCAACACGGGCAGGCGGTCGCTGTCGGTGGCGTTGTTGCTCAGCTCGGCCGCCACCACGATCTGCGCGCTCTCGTCCACCGCCGTGTGCGCGTTGTAGCTGTAGTCATAGCCCCCACCGGCACGCTTCATGATCCGGCTGTCCGTGTCGGTGAAGCTCTCCTGGGCGCTGTCTTTGGGCACGCCGAAGTCGCGCTTGTAGCGCCCGCCCTTGGGTTTGCCGTCCTTGTCCCGGGGTTTGCGCTGATCGTTCTGGCTGCGCCCGCGGGCTGCATCGGCTTCTCGCTGGCGTTGTTCCAGCCGCAGCTTGGCCGCCGTGATCGCGGCCAGCCGATCGGCTCTGCGTTTGATCTCGCTGGGGATGTCGATGTCGGGTTCGTTCTTTTCCAGGTCGTCGGCCGCCTTAGCTCTGTTGAGCAGCCCGTCAATCTGCGCTTTGAGTTCGGCCTCGGCCTTGAGCATGCGCTCGTAGCTCATGGCCTTGTGACGGCTCGCATTGGCCTTGAGCTTGGTGCCGTCCACCGCCACGGTGCCCAGTTTGACCAGGCCGCACTCGCGCGCCAGGCGAACGACCTGAACGAACAAGGCCGAGAGCTCTTGCAGGTGCAGTGCCCGAAAGTCCGAGAGCGTGCGGTGCGCCGGGTAGTTCTCTGCGGCCAGCACCCGCAGCGCCACGTCTTCATGCAGTTTGGCCGCCAGCTTGCGCGAGCTGAAGGTGCCCGTGGCGTAGCCATAGATCAAGACCTTGATCATCATGGCCGGGTGAAACGGTTGGTTGCGTGGGCCGCCCTTGTCGTAACGGGCGTGAAACGCCCTCAGGTCCAGGCTGTCGACGCTGTCGCTGATGAAGTACGCCAGATGCCCTTCGGGCAGCCAGTCTTGCAGTGCGTCAGGCAGCAGTCGCTGCTGTTGCGGTTCGTAGGGGAGGTAACTTGCGGCCATGCCCACAATTTACCAAGCATTCGGACCTCATGGCGCTTCTGCCGCGCAGGCTCCTAG